>NZ_JBEFLV010000006.1:0-245793 GCF_040149365.1 Kluyvera huaxiensis | reverse complement strand
AGAAGTGGCATAAGAAAACGGCTCCCTGTTATGGAAGCCGTTATAGTGCCGCAGATTAAGGATCGGTCAACCGATCCTTAACTGATCGACATTGCGACGCATGTCGGGCTTTTTTACGTCTTAGATCAGCGTATGTGAACCGCTAAAGCACAACCGCGTGCTCTTTTTCACCGGGTTTAAAGACCACTTCCCCAAGGCTAATGCAGGCAACCGGGCAGACATGGCCACACAGCAGGCAGCCGACGCATTTTTCAGTATTGCAATGCGGCGTACGGGTTTTTGCATCCCACTCCATGGCCTGGTGGCCGCCGTCATAGCAGGAGATATAGCACCGGCCGCAGCCAACGCATTTATCCTGATGAATATGAGGGTAAACTATATAGCTGCGGTCGAGGTCTTCGGCGGGAACGATATTGCCGTTCGCCTGGCCTATCATCTCATCAAGCGATCTAAATCCCTGGTCCGCAAGGTAGTGCGACAGGCCGCTTATCATATCTTCGACGATACGATAACCGTATTGCATGATGCCTGTAGTCACCTGCAACGTTGCGGCACCCAGTAGTAAAAATTCCGCAGCGTCTTCCCAGGTTTCGATTCCGCCAATCCCGCTGACTGGGAAATCTTTCAGTTCCGGATGCGTCCTGAGTTGTTGAATAAAGCGCAGGGCAATAGGTTTCACCGCTTTACCGGAGTAGCCCGAGATACTGGATTTTCCGTTCACCACCGGCATGCCGATTTTGCGATGAAGATCGATATTGGTAATGGATTTGACGGTATTGATAGCCGCAATACCGTCCGCGCCGCCGCGTTTGGCCGCCAGTGCCACCTCGCACATATCGCCAATATTCGGCGTCATTTTGGCCAGTGTTGGCAAAGATGAACCGCGTTTCACCGCCCGACAGTATTTCTCTACCAGCTCCGGACTTTGCCCGACGTCACTGCCCATGGCGTGAGAGGTCATCTGCGGGCAAGAGAAATTGCACTCGATCATATCGGCACCGGCTTCTTCCACCAGACGTGCCAGATCCTGCCACTGCTGCTCGTTTTCCCCCATGATCGAGGCGATCAGCACCTTATCGGGATAATCCTGTTTGAGCTGACGAATCGCTGCCAGATTTTCCACCAGCGGATGTTCGGCTATCTGCTCCATATTTTTAAAACCGACAAAGCCGGTGTCTTCTTTGGTCAGATGATCAAAACGCGGCGAAACTTCGTTGGCGATAAAGAAACCGATGGTCTTAAACACGATCCCACCCCAGCCGCTGTCGTAGGCTTTGGCGCACATCTCATAGCAGTTACCGACCGGGGAAGAGGAGAGACAGAACGGGTTTGGAAACTTCACACCGCAGAACGTAAGAGAGAGATCTTTGGTTAACATGATTACGCCTCCTCTAAATAGTGATGAATAGCCTGAGCTGCTTCTTTCCCGGTTTTCACGGCGTAAACCACGGTTTTATCTCCCTGGATAACATCACCTGCGGCGAACAGGGAGGGGGCAGATGTCTGGTAGTCGCGCGTCGCTACGGTATTGTGCTGGAGCTGAATTCCGGCGAACTCCTCCAGTTCGGCCTGCTGACCGACGGCGAGGATAATCTGCTCAGTCATCAGAGTGAGTTCACCGGGCAGGCGAACGTGCTTAAAGGTCACTTTGTTGCCCGTCGCCGCGATGGGCGTAAAGCCATCAATAATCGACACGCCCAGCGCCTGAGCGGCGGCGAACTCTTTTTCACTGGCCGGAAACTCGGTTAATTCCTCACGCGCCACGCAGGTGACGGATTCGCAGCCGAGAATTTTCAGCGTACTGGCGACGTCCATGGCCACGTCACCGCCGCCAATAATCAGTGCGCTTTGTGGCACGCTAATATCGCCCTCGCTTGCACGGGCGCGTTGTAAAAAGTCGACAGCGATTTCAAGCGGATAGGCGTCGTTAAACAGCGGCAACGTAGCGCCTTTTGACAGACCGACGGTGAGCAGAATGGCGCGATACTCGGTTTTAAGTTGCGCAAGCGTCAGCGTTTTACCTACCTCATGCCCGCAGCGAATCGTCACGCCCATTTCCACGATGCGTGCGATCTCGGCGGAGAGCACCGACAGCGGCAATCTGAACGCCGGAATACCGTGGCGCAGCCAGCCGCCCGGCTGTGTCTCTTTTTCAAACAGGGTGACGTCATAGCCGAGATTACATAACGTAACGCTGGCCTGTAACCCCGCAGGGCCTGCGCCCACGATGGCGACTTTACCTTTATCTTTACGGCCGGGCTGATAAATCTTCATTCGCGTTTGTTGTTCAAAGTCGGTGACAAAACGCTGCAAACGGCCGATATCAATCGGGGTGTCAATTCCCGAACGCGAGCAGCCATGCTGGCATAACTTTTCCGTTGGACAAACGCGTGCGCAAACGGCACCCAGCGCATTATTTTCTCGAATGGTTTCGGCGGCGCCTTTGAAGTTACGGAAATAGATTGAACGGATAAATTTTCCCGGATTGGTTTCGGCCGGGCAGGACTGACTGCACGGCGCATCGTGGCACAGCAGGCAGCGTGAGGCTTCTTTTATTGCCATCAGCGGCGTAAAGGCGGGAATAAGCTCATCCAGATAATCGTGTGGCGACATAACGTCTCCCCTTAATGATTAGTTTAATTAAGGCAAATGAGGTGAAACTGCTATCTGAAAGGCTAGGCGTAAGCGGGGGGATGGTTTGTGAAAATGCTCACAAATAACCATGTAATAAGTGTGTAATTAATGAGATCGCAGTAATACCTAATATGCAAACAGGAATGATTGACGTAATGAATATCGCTCGTGCGGAAGAGGCGATGCCTACGATGACGCTGACACCCTGAATGATGGCTTGGCTACGATTTCTTCTTTTGCAGCTCCAGCAGCTGCTCCGGCGTGACCGCAGGATAACCCTGGGCATCTTCCGGCAGCGCTTGCTGAGCAGGGATCGGGATAAGCGGGCCTAAGAAACGCGGTTCACGCTTGAAGAGATAAAGATCGGCCAGCGCACCGAAGCGAGCGCCAAATTCGCGCAAGCGTACGCTCCACATATCTTTCGGTGATGGCACGGCGTAGCACTGCGCTTGAATGCCCATATGCAGGGCGATAAACAGTGCGCGCTCGCAGTGGAAGCGCTGGGTGATGATGATGAAATCGTTGGTATCGAACACCTTGCGGGTGCGAACGATGGAGTCGAGAGTCCTGAAACCAGCGTAATCGAGCACAATATCTTCCGGCGCAACGCCGGCTTTTATAAGATCGCGGCGCATCGTCATCGGCTCGTTATAGCTTTGCAGTGCGTTATCGCCGCTCAGCAGCAGGTAATTCACCTTGCCGCTGTTATAGGCGTTCAGCGCGCCCTGCATGCGATAGCGGTAATACTGGTTGATGACGCCGGTACGGTAATACTTAGCGGTGCCTAGCACCACGCCGACCTGGCGGTAGGGGAGATCCTGCAGCTCATCGTAAATATAGGGCGCGGTTTTCCAGCTCATCCAGCGGTCAAGACCGAGCACGGTTATCAGCAGCAGGCCGCATAGGACTAACAGGCTGTATAACACACGCTTTAACATGAACTTGACTCAATAGTGGACGAGAGAGGCATCAGGCTACTGCACCCGCCCCGCAAGCGCAAGAAACCATCGTTTAATTGCGGGGAAATTGGACAATTACGCCATTTGTTGCGGTGAAGCACCGGGGAGAACGCCCGGAGTCGGCGTTTGCACGCGTCGTCCGGGTGAGCGTGGAGAGGATTAACCTAACAGCACGCGGTCGATATTGCTGCAACCCAGCGCTTTCAGCGTGGCGGCGGTGGCATCCCACTGGATAAGCGGCGCGTCGGCGCGTTCGGCCAGAATTGCGCGCTGGATATCCGGATAGTCATAACCGTTGAGGCTCAGTAGATTTAGTGCGCCCTGTAACGGTGGCAGGGTTGGGTTGAAGGCGGCGTTTTCGGCGTAGCTGCCGCTGAAAATCGAGCCATCGCGCAGTTCCAGCGCCACGCCGGAAGGCGATTTGCTGTATGGCGTATGGCTGCGGTTTGCCGCTTTGATAGCAGCCTGCGCCAGCGCATCGCCTTCAAGCGGATAGCCATGATCCTGTTCATCCATCAGCAGGGTTTTGATATCCAGATCTTTCGGCCCAAAGGCGTCAGGCAGGTAATCCTGCAGCGTATGCGGCTGACGGCCCGGCAGGTTAATGCGCAGCGAAAGCCCGCTGTTCAGTTCATTCATAAACTGACGGCAGTGACCACAGGGGGTGTAGTTGACGGTAATAACCTGCAGCGCTTTTTCACCGCACATCCAGGCATGGCTGATGGCGCTCTGTTCTGCGTGAACCGTTTGCTGCATGGTTGCACCCAGAAACTCCATGTTGCCGCCAAAGTACCAGGTGCCGCTGACGCCGCGGGCGATAGCGCCGACGTTAAAGTGCGACAGGTCCGCGCGGGCGCAGGCTGCTGCCAACGGTAGAAGCGCAAAAGCGAGCGCGTCTTCGTCCAGCCCCGTCGCCTTTTGCAGCGAAGAGACCTGCTCGGCGCTTAGCTCGGCAGAGAAGTGCGGACAGGCTAGCAGCGGGGCGATAGCGGTCTGCAGATCTGCCGCCAGTTGCGTAAAAGCAGATTGAAAACGTGGATGCATGGCGTTGTGCCTCATAACAATGTAATGGGATCGTAGTGTACGGGGCGCGAACGCCTTAAATAGTGATCAATATCTCATTGTTAATGCAACGCATGTAACATCATTTAAAAATGTGTGATTTGTCTCGTTTTATCCCATCACGGCCAGAATAACCGGGAACAGGAACGGGGCAATCAGTGAAGTAATGATGCCGCAGATGACTAAAGCCAGAGAACTAAACGCCCCTTCCTGGTAGTCCAGTTCGGCGCAGCGAGCGGTGCCGAGGGCGTGCGAAGCGGTCCCCATCGACAGGCCGCGCGAGGCTTTAGTGGTTATGCGCATCAGGTTCAACAGCGTATGGCCAAATACCGCACCAAGAATCCCGACATAAATCACGCAGACGGCGCTAATGGCTGGGATCCCGCCAATGCTGCCGCTCACCGCCATAGCAATCGGCGTAGTGACCGATTTTGGCAAGATAGAAGCGGCGATTTGCGGTGAAGCACCCATCATCAGCGCAACTGACGTACCGGTGATCATCGCCACCGCGCTACCGATAAAGCAGATGGTGATGATGGATTTCCAGCGCGCGCGAATCTGGTGCAGCTGTTCATACAACGGGTAGGCGAGGGCGACCACCGCCGGTTGCAGCAGATCGTTTAATACTTCGCTGCCTTTAAAGTAGTGATCGTACGGAATGCCTGTCAGCATCAGGAACGGAATAATCACCACCATGGACACCAGCAGCGGGTTCAGCAGCGGCATTTTAAAGCGCGCGCCCAGCTTGCGGGCGGCAAAAAAGACAACTAAGGTCAGCGGCAGTGACCACCAGATATAGTGCAGCATTATTTTTTTGCCTCTTCCTGACCAACAACTTTACGTTCACCGTGAACCAGATGCGAACTCCAGCTCACGACCACCAGCACCACCAGGGTACTGATGGTACAGGACACTACCACCGGGCCGAACTGAGCGCTTAACAGCGAGAAGTACTGCATCACGCCAACGCCAATCGGCACAAACAGCAGCGCCATATAGCGAATCAACACGTAGCAGCCGGGGTTAACCCATTTGGCGGGCAGAATTTGCAGCCCCAGCAGAACGAAAAGAATTAGCATGCCGATAATGCTGCCGGGAATGGTAATTGGCAGCAGCGAGGCAATAAAAATACCGGCGTAAAGGCAGGCGTAAATCAGGACGAATGCACGCAGGTATTGCCAGATGATATTCAGTGATTTGAGCATGGGATTCACCTTTGGTGGAATGCATTCATCATACAATTAAACCCTAAACTGTGCTACCGATCACACCATGAATTCTGAGCATACCTGATATAGACAAGCGGAACATCAGGCATCTGACCGGATAACTCTGCCGTTTCTATAAGATAAGACCAATAGCCACCGTGCACCGCCTGACGGCGCTACGCTTACCCGACATATACACCGTCCCCCAAGCATATAACTCAACCGAACAAACCAGTCAGAGTAGGTCGGGTAAGGCGTAGCCGCCACCCGACATATACACCAACCCCCAGGCATATTACTCAACCGAACAAACCAGTCAGAGTAGGTCGGGTAAGGCGTAGCCGCCACCCGACACATACACCGCCCCCAGGGAATATCACTCAACCGAACAAACCAGTCAGAGTAGGTCGGGTAAGGCGTAGCCGCCACCCGACACATACACCGCCCCCGGGAATATCACCCAACCGAACAAACCAGTCAGAGTAGGTCGGGTAAGGCGTAGCCGCCACCCGACATATACACCAACACCGGGCATATCACTCAACCGAACAAACCAGCGCTTTATCTTTGGCCAGCATAAACGGTCGCAGATATCCCACGCTATTCGATAACGGCAACACATCGTCGCTTAGGGCAATATTCAGCACATCGCGAATGTAGGCGCGGCGGGTGACAATCCGCGCCCACAGATCCGGATACTCCTCGGCAATCGCCCGCTGTAGCGCCACATCCGCCAGCGCCACGCTCTCCTCGGCGCTGACCCCGGTATATCCCGGCACCGAAGGGATAATATCGATCTGCAGGATCATTCCGCTTTTGAGCGTCTCGTTCGACGCAGGATAGACCGGCGATGACATCCACTCTTCATCGGCGCTCAGGTGGCCTGGATTCAGATGCCAGCCATATTGCTCCTTCGGTAGCACACGCTCGATAAGGTTGTACAGCTCACCGCCCGGCATCCCAATCTGAATGTTCTCCAGCCAGCTGGCGACCGCGCCGAAATAAGGCTTCGCCACGCGGTCTAAATAATCTTTCTGGTTTTCCGGCAGTTCGCTTTCATCGGCAACCACAAAGCCGGTGCGGCTAGAAAGCCCGCCTTTAAAGCCGGTGGTCATCGACAGCGGCTGCCCGCGTTCGACCGGTTTATAGGTTGGATAAAGGTTGGCTTTCGCAAAACGCTGCCCGGCGGCGGCAATGGCCACCACCGTCTGATATTGCCCTTCAGCGGCTAGCAGTGCGCCAAGCTCGGTTTCACGAATCCCCGGAGCGACCGCATCCAGCGCGGTGAGCATACAGTTTGAAGCCAGATTCGCGCCGTACTCATAATGGGCGATTTCATTGGCGTTATTGATCGTTCTCGCCCCTTTATCACCGCGAATAAATAGATGGGCGGCGTTCACCAGCTCCGCATGAGTGCTGTTCTTGACCGCGTCGACGATAAAATAAGGCAGGTCAAAATACTTCGCGTTATCGGCGAGCGTGGCGGTGAACATCTTCCAGCCGACCAGGCCGATTTTCGACATCGTGCTCAGCCCGGTTTCGTTGAATAACTGGGCCAGCGGCTTTTCGTTATCCATCGGCTGGTTGGGCAATGAAAACAGCGGGCAGTGCTTGAGCGTCACCGGCAGACGTGAATGCTGAGCCATCTTCAGGTTTTCGTTGCCCAGAATAGCGGTGGCTTGCCCGGATTTATCCAGTATTAACAAGCCCTCTTCAAAGCGCGGAATAAAGCCGGTCAGATATTCAAAATTACCGCCATGTTCTTTATCGGCATAAATCACCAGGGCGTCGAAGCGCTCCTCGCGCATACGGGCCAGCAGCTTATCTTTGCGTTCCAGCATGGTGGCATCGGTCAGCGTTACCGGTGGCACGTCGCTAAACTGGCGCGGGGCTGGCGTGGTCTGTAGCTGGATAACTTTCGAATTCATGATTCACCTCCTGATGTGTCAATAACCGCGATTGCTCGTCGCGCTCCTGGCAGTGGAAAGCTGCATGTGAAGACGTTACCATAGCGCCTCTTTTTTTTCCGGATAACGATATGCGTGTTTTACTGGCGCCGATGGAAGGCGTGCTCGATTCGCTGGTGCGCGAGCTGCTGACCGAAGTGAATGATTACGATCTGTGCATCACCGAATTTTTGCGCGTGGTGGATCAACTGCTGCCGGTAAAATCGTTCCAGAAACTCTGCCCGGAACTGCATAACCACAGCCGAACTCCTTCCGGAACCCGCGTGCGCATCCAGCTGTTAGGGCAATACCCGCAATGGCTGGCGGAAAATGCCGCTCGTGCGGTAGAGCTGGGATCGTGGGGCGTTGATCTCAACTGCGGTTGCCCATCGAAGACGGTCAACGGCAGCGGCGGCGGGGCCACGCTGCTTAAAGATCCTGAATTGATTTACCAGGGCGCCAAAGCGATGCGCGAAGCGGTACCTGCTCATCTGCCGGTCACGGTGAAAGTGCGCCTGGGCTGGGACAGCGACGCGCGGCAGTTTGAAATTGCCGATGCGGTGCAGCAGGCCGGGGCGACGGAGCTGGCGGTACACGGGCGTACCAAAGAAGATGGTTACAAGGCCGAGCGGATTAACTGGCAGGCGATTGCCGATATCCGCCAGCGCCTGACCATTCCCGTTATCGCTAACGGCGAAATCTGGGACTACCAAAGCGCGCAGGAATGCATGGCGGTCACCGGCTGTGATGCGGTGATGATTGGCCGCGGGGCGCTGAACGTGCCGAATCTCAGCCGGGTCATCAAATATAACGAGCCGCGTTTACCCTGGCCGCAGGTGGTTGAACTGCTGCAAAAGTACACCCGTCTGGAAAAACAGGGCGATACTGGGCTGTATCACGTGGCGCGCATCAAGCAGTGGCTAGGCTACCTGCGTAAAGAATACGAGGAAGCGACTACGCTGTTTACCGCCGTTCGCGCGCTGCAGGAATCGAAGCTGATTTCGCAGGTGATTAACGACTGGCGCGGATAAAGTTCCGATCCACATCACAAATTTCCCTTTGCGCCATTGAGCTATTGATAAGGGAAATGAAATACTCGTAACGATTGTTACTGCTTCGGCAGGCAAAACCTGATTATCTGACGTTTGTCAGAAGTCAGGTTTTTTTGTTTCTGGGGTTCATAAATGCAAATCGCCAAAGTGCTTAATAATAATGTGGTGGTTGTTCTGGATGAACACCGGCGTGAGCAGGTGGTGATGGGGCGAGGGCTAGCCTTTCAGAAACGCGTCGGCGACTTATTGGATGAGACAAAAATCGAGAAAATTTTCGCCTTACAGAGCGATGAGCTGGTAGGGCGGTTGGGTGAATTACTTAGTCAGATCCCGCTTGAGGTGATGACCACCTGCGACCGGATAATAGAACGGGCCCGCGAGCGGCTAGGGCCGTTGCAGGAGAGCATTTACATCACGCTCACCGACCACTGTCACTTTGCTATTGAGCGACAGAAAAACGGCGTGGCGCTGCGTAATGTGCTGCTGTGGGAGATTAAGCGGCTGTATCCGAAAGAGTTTATGCTGGGGCAGGAGGCGCGGGCGCTGATTGCCAAGCGGCTCGGCGTAGAACTGGCGGAGGATGAAGCAGGTTTTATCGCCCTGCATCTGGTGACGGGACAGCTCAACAGCGAGATGCCGGAAGTGATGCATGTTACCCGGGTGATGCAGGAAATCTTACAGCTGGTGAAGTATCAACTGCGCCTGGAGTACAACGAAGAATCGCTCAGCTACCAGCGCTTCGTTACCCACCTGAAGTTTTTCGCCCAGCGCATGCTGACGCGAACGGTGGTGGAAGATGATGACGCGTCGCTGCATAGCGCGGTGAAAGACAACTACGCCAAAGCGTGGAAATGCGCGGAAACCGTGGCGCTGCATCTGCAAAACAGCTATCAGCGGTCGCTAACGACGGAAGAAATTATGTTTCTCGCCATTCATATTGAGCGGGTGAGAAAAGAGGGGCGTTAACCCCTACACAACTGGATTGTTACTGCATTTTTGCAGGCAAAACCTGAGCGCGGCGTCTTCGGACGACGTTCTCGGGTTTTTTTGTTTTTATACTCGGTCAAGGAATTACAGTATGGAATACAAAGCACTCGCGCAGGATATTCTCAGCCACGTTGGCGGCAAAGAGAATATTGTGAGTCTGGTTCACTGCGCTACCCGACTGCGTTTCAAGCTTAAAGAGAGCGGCAAAGCCGATGCCGAGGCACTCAAAAAGAACCCCGGCGTCATTATGGTTGTTGAAAGCGGCGGCCAGTTTCAGGTGGTTATTGGCAACCACGTCCACGACGTGTGGCAAGCGGTGCGCTATGAAGCCGGGATTAACGATGACAGCGAACCGGTCGCCGTGAAGGGGGAAAAAACGTCCGCCCTCGGCCAGGTTATTGATATTGTCTCCGGTATTTTTGCGCCGTTTATCGGCGTGATGGCAGCCACCGGCCTGCTGAAAGGGCTGCTGGCGCTGGCGGTGGTCTGTGGCTGGCTCAACACCGGGCAGGCGACCTACAAAATTTGGTTTGCGGCCAGCGATGCGCTGTTCTTCTTCTTCCCACTGTTCCTTGGCTACACCGCCGGGAAAAAGTTTGGTGGCAATCCGTTTATCACCATGGTGATTGGCGGTGCACTCACCCATCCGCTGATGATTCAGGCCTTCGAGGCGGCACAGGCACCGGGGGCGACGGCGGACGATTTTCTCGGTATCCCGGTTACATTTATCAACTACAGCTCGTCGGTTATCCCGATTATTCTCGCTGCATGGGTGAGCTGCTGGATTGAACGGCGCAGCAACGCCAGGCTACCGGCGGCGATGAAAAACTTCTTCACCCCGGCAATCTGTCTGGCGGTCGTGGTCCCATTAACCTTCCTGGTTATCGGCCCGGTAGCCACCTGGCTTAGCCATTTACTGGCGAACGGCTATCAGATTATCTACGTGGTCGCGCCGTGGCTAGCCGGTGCCGCGCTGGGCGGCCTGTGGCAGGTGTGCGTGATCTTTGGTCTGCATTGGGGGCTGGTGCCGCTGATGATTAACAACATGACCGTGCTCGGCCACGATTCGATGCTGCCGATTATTCTGCCCGCGGTACTGGCGCAGGTGGGGGCGGTGCTGGGCATCTTCCTCGCCACCCGCGATGCGCGGCAGAAAGTGCTGGCGGGCTCCGCGTTTTCTGCCGGGCTTTTTGGTATCACCGAACCGGCGGTATACGGTTTAACGCTGCCGCTGCGCCGCCCGTTCATCTTTGGCTGCGTGGCGGGGGCCATCGGCGGGGCTATCACCGCGTTCAGCAATAGTTATGCCTTCTCGTTTGGCCTGCCAAATATCTTTTTCCCGGCGCAGATGATCCCCGCCAGCGGCATTGATGCCAGCGTCTGGGGGGGGCTAATTGGCACGGCGGTGGCCTTTGTGCTGGCCTGTGCGCTGACCTTTTTCGTCGGCGTACCGCGCAAAACCGCAGAGTCCAGCGTGATTGCCACCGCATCGGCCAATGATGTACTGGCCCCGATGACGGGCACCGTGCTGGCGCTCGAGAAGGTACCGGACACCACGTTTGCCAGCGGCCTGCTGGGTAAAGGCGTGGCGATTATTCCCAGCGTGGGCGAAGTGATTGCGCCATTTGACGGCGAAGTGGCCTCCATTTTCCAGACTAAACACGCCATCGGTTTACTCAGCGACAGCGGTATTGAACTGCTGATCCACGTTGGCATTGATACCGTCAAACTCGACGGCGCACCGTTCACTACACATGTGCAAGAGGGTGACAAAGTGAAGGCCGGCGATCTGCTGCTGACCTTCGATCGTCAGGCGATTATCGACGCCGGTTATGACCTGGTCACGCCAATTATTATCAGCAACAGCGACGACTTCCCGGGGCTGGAAATCAGCGCCGCCAGCGCGGTCACCGCCGGTCAGCCGCTGTTGACCGTACAGCATTAATCACAGGAGAGAGAGATGAAAACATTCCCGCATACGTTTCTTTGGGGCGGCGCGACCGCGGCAAATCAGGTCGAGGGCGCTTATCTGGACGATGGCAAAGGGCTATCGACCTCCGACGTGCAGCCGCATGGCGTTTTTGGTGAGGTGGTCGAGCGTGTTCCGGGTGATTCCGGGATCAAAGATGTGGCTATCGATTTTTATCACCGCTACCCGGAAGATATCGCGCTGTTCGCCGAGATAGGCTTTAACTGCCTGCGCGTCTCCATTGCCTGGACGCGTATTTTCCCCAACGGCGACGATGCCGAGCCAAATGAAGCCGGGCTGGCGTTTTACGACAAGCTGTTCGATGAAATGGCACAGCACAACATTACCCCGCTGGTAACGCTGTCGCACTACGAGATGCCGTGGGCGCTGGTGAAAAACTACGGCGGCTGGGGCAACCGCAAGGTGATTGGCTTCTTTGAGCGCTACGCCCGCACGGTGTTTGAACGCTTCAAAGGCAAAGTAAAGCTGTGGCTGACCTTTAATGAAATCAACATGTCGCTGCACGCGCCGATGACCGGCGTTGGCCTGCCTGCCGACAGCAGCAAAGCCGAGGTCTATCAGGCCATTCACCATCAGCTGGTGGCGAGCGCGCTGGCGGTGAAAGCCTGCCATGAAATCGTCCCAGAGGGGAAAATTGGCAATATGCTGCTCGGCGGCCTGATGTATCCGTTAAGCTGCAAGCCGGAAGACGTGTTTAAGACCTTGCAGGAAAATCGCAGCTGGCAGTTCTTTGGCGATGTACAGTGCCGCGGCGCCTACCCGGGCTATATGCTGCGCTATTTCCGCGAAAACGGCTTCGAACTGAACATCACTGACGCCGACCGTGACGCGCTGAAGTCTACCGTCGATTTTATCTCCTTTAGCTACTACATGACCGGCTGCGTCACCGCCGATGAGGCGCTGAATAACAAAGCGCGTGGCAACATTCTTAATATGGTGCCGAACCCGCATCTCGAGAGCTCAGAATGGGGCTGGCAGATTGATCCGCTGGGGCTGCGCACGCTGCTTAACGTGCTGTGGGATCGCTATCAGAAACCGCTGTTTATCGTGGAAAACGGTCTGGGGGCGAAAGATAAAGTGGAAGCCGACGGCAGCATCAATGATGACTACCGGATCAGCTACCTCAACGATCACCTGGTACAGGCGCGTGAAGCGATTGAAGACGGCGTGGAGCTGATGGGCTTTACCAGCTGGGGGCCAATTGACCTGGTCAGCGCCTCGAAAGCCGAGCTGTCCAAACGCTACGGTTTTATCTACGTTGACCGCAACGATGACGGCAGCGGCACGCTGGCGCGCAGTAAGAAGAAGAGCTTTGGCTGGTATAAAGAGGTGATTGCGACTCGTGGCGCAAGCTTGAAAGAGTAAACCTGAAGAAAATCGCGCGTTATCCGGCCTGATGGTCGAATAACGCGCGGTGTTTTAGCCCGCCTTTCGCGCGCGCAGAATGAAAATCATCGGCCGCTCTTTCTCTTCGTCCAGCGCCGGGTTAGCGGCAATTTGCTCCGCTGTGGGGCCCCATTCGTTGAGATGTTCAATCACAAATCCGGCGCCAATCAGGGCGTTAATCCAGGTGCCCAGCGTACGGTGCTGTTTTTTGACGCCGTCGGCAAACCAGTTGCTGATGCGCTCGCCTTCCTGCTGATAATGACTCACCGGCCAGCTTTTCTGCCCGTGTTCATCCACCTGCCAGCCCTGCTTGAGCGGGGCGGTGTAGATGGGATGTTCGGCGGTGAACACCAGCGTCCCGCCCGGCGTTAATGCCTGGTAGATGTTGGCCAGCAGCGGGGCAATATCTGGTAAATAGTGCAGCGTCAGTGAGCTGTAGACCAGATCGCAGCTATTAGCGGGTAGGTTGAGGGCCTGTAAATCTTCGCGGTGGTACTCGATACCGTCGCCGTCGGTCATCTCACGCGCGCGCTCCAGCATACGCTGGGACAGGTCGAGCCCGGTTATCTGCGCGGCGCCCTGGTCGCGCGCCCAGCGGCAAAACCAGCCGTAACCGCAGCCGAGATCGACTACACGCAGGTCTGCCATTGCGGGCAACACTTGCTGAATGGTTGGCCATTCCGGCGCGCCGTCCAGCCCTTTGACCGAACGGTCGAGGGTGGCGTAACCGGCGAAGAAATTGGCATCGTCATAGATGTTTTGGCTCATTTTCACTCCGTGAATATTAACTATTTTTAGCTGTGTTTAAGTATGTCTGTTTATGTTCCCACACGCTTTACTAAAGAGATTTATATCATTTAAATTATGATCAACCTCCCTATTCTGTAACCTGACCTTCCAAATGAATCTAACTCTGAAAAAAAGCGTGTTGTCCGGTTTGCCTCTGTTCATTGCGCTGGCGGGTTGCGCTCCATCGCATGATATTGGCGCACCGGCCAAACAGCAGGTTCCGGCCTCCACCGTGTCGACAGATCTTCCTGCCGCGGTGCAAAATGGCTGGCCGCAGAGCAACTGGTGGCAGGATTACCACGACGCGCAGCTTAATAGCTTAATCACCCACGCGTTGGCCAACTCACCGGACATGCAAATCGCCGACCAGCGCATCAAGCTAGCGGAAGCCCAGGCGCGAATGTCGCAGGCGGATCTTGGCCCGGAAGTTGATTTTGGCGGCAACGTTGAGCGGCAAAAAATGTCCTCAGAGGGCCTGATGGGGCCTTTTGCTACCGACAGCGATGGTAACACCGGCCCGTGGTATACCAACGGGACGTTCGGCTTAACGGCCGGCTGGGATCTCGACCTGTGGGGCAAAAACCGCGCTCTGGTGCAGGCGCGCATTGGTGAAGTCAAAGCGCAGCTGGCCGAACGGGCGCAAACCCGAGAACTGCTTTCCAGCAGCGTGGCGCGCCTTTACTGGCAGTGGCAGACCGAAGCGGCAATCCAGGATGTTCTCCAGCAGATTAAAAATGAGCAAAACAATATTGTTACCGTGGATACCGCGCTGCTCGAACATGGTATTACCAACTCGGCGGAAGGGGCGGAGAACGATATCAACGTCAGCAAAACCGATGAACAGCTGGCTGACGTCGCAGGCAATATGAAAGAGATTGAGGCCCGGCTGATGGCGCTGACCAACAGTCAGAGCCAGTCGTTGCATTTGCGTAAGACCGCACTGCCCGCCGTCGCTAGCAAAATGCCGACCACCTTAGGTTATGAGCTGCTGGCGCGCCGTCCGGATTTGCAGGAGGCGCACTGGTATATCGAGGCATCACTCAGCGAAATTGATGCCGCGAAAGCGGCGTTTTATCCGGATATTAACCTGATGGCCTTCCTGCAACAGGACGCGCTGCACTTAAGCGATCTGTTCCGCCACTCGGCGCAGCAGATGGGCGTGACTGCAGGCTTAACGCTGCCTATCTTTGACAGCGGCCGTCTTAACGCCAATCTGGATATTGCCAGCGCGCAGAGCAACCTTTCCATCGCCAAATACAATAAAGCGGTGGTCGATGCGGTCAACCAGGTGGCGAAAACCGCAAGCCAGGTTGAAACGCTGATGGCAAAAAACCAGCAGCAGGCGCAGGTTGAGAAAGATGTGCAGCGGGTGGTCAATCTGGCGCAGCAGCGCAAGAATGCGGGGATTATCTCCGGTGCAAAAGTCAGCGTGGCGAAACTACCCGCGCTGCAGGAGCGGATTGGCGCAATCCGCCTGCACGGCCAGTGGGTTGACGCCAGCATTCAGCTGACTTCCGCGCTGGGCGGCGGCTACCACATTACCGAGAAATAAACACGCCATGAATATTAACCTCCCGTATTGCCCAACGGGAGGTTATCTCCGCCACGCGTTAACATACCGCCGCCGATATGGGCTATTCCTGCGGTTTTCTCGCTTCCCGCCGTTTTAACCACCAGCGTAGCGCTATCACCAGAACGATAGCCAGTACCAGCCATATCAGATGCTTAAGGTGCTTATCCAGATGATGGAGCCATGGGCCGATCGCTTCGCCGCCAAGATAGCCGAGCGTGGTAAACAGCAGCGCCCAGATAATTGCCCCGACAATATTCAGCGGCAGAAAAATTTTCGGCGGCAGGCCGCTTGCGCCGATAAGCAGCGGGCCGATTACCCGGAAACCGTACATAAAGCGCGTACCGATAACGAACAGATAGGGGTGACTCTTGATTAAGCGCTGCGCTTTGCGAATCCGCGCCTGATGGCGCGAGAAACGCTTAAGTAACCGACCGCCAAACCGCCGCCCCAGAAGGTAAAGCAGCTGATCGCCAATCATGCCGCCTAACGCCACCGAAATAACCACCAGCGGAAATTTCAATAGACCCTGATGTGCCGCCACGCCGCCGAGCAGCGTAATTGTTTCACCTTCTGCCATGCTGCCAATAATCAGCGCGGCGTAACCATAGTGGGAAATCAGGTTATTGATATCCATGCAAACACGTACTCCTTACAACGTCTTTCCCTTAATGATACACCCTGACGTGCAGGCTGCGGCTGCGTCTATTTTTCGCGTTGTACATAAAATAATCCATTGACGTGAATTATACTTACAGCAACGTGGTACGAAGCCGTGCAGAGGAGGCGTTATGAACCATGTATGGGGACTTTTCTCCCACCCTGACAAAGAAATGCATATTATCCGTAGCGAGAACGAAACTGTTTCTCACCATTTTGTGCATCACGTACTGATCATGGCGGCCATTCCGGTCATTTGCGCTTTCATTGGCACCACCCAGCTTGGCTGGAACTTTGGCGATGGCAACATCGTCAGGCTATCGGTCATGACGGGGTTGGGGATGGCCGTGCTGTTCTATGCGCTGATGCTGGCGGGTGTCGCCGTGATGGGGCGGGTCATCTGGTGGATGGCGCGTCATTATCCAAACAGACCGTCGCTCAAACGCTGCATGGTGTTTGCTGGCTATGTGGCAACGCCTATCTTCCTGAGCGGTCTCGTCGCGCTGTACCCGCTGGTATGGCTGTGCGCGCTGGTGGGAACGGTAGCGCTGTTTTACACCGGTTATCTGCTGTATGTCGGCATTCCGACCTTCCTGAATATCAACCGGGAAGAAGGGCTGAGCTTTGCCAGTTCGACGCTGGCGATTGGCGTGTTGGTTCTGGAAGTGCTGCTGGCGCTGACCGTGGTGCTGTGGGGCTACGGCTACCGTCTGTTCTGAGGTCTTAACTCATTGCTGGCGTGAATTTAATCACGCCAGCAATGCAGCATTTATTCACTATTCTTTGCTGGAAGATTCCGCGCACTCCGCGCTATGATGAGCCATTCCGCTTCGTCACCGTTTGGTACGAAGCGGTTGTCTATCATAATGTGCATAAATAACCGCCAGAATACTCACCATGCAGAAATTTCGAGTTTCCCTGCTCAGCCTTGCTTTAGTGCTGGCTGTGCCTTTTGCGCCTCAGGCGAGTGCAAAAACGGCCGTTTCCGCCGTGGCCTCGCAGCCGGATATTGCTTCCGGTAGCGCAATGATTGTTGATCTGAATACCAATAAAGTCATTTATGCAAACCAGCCGGATCTCGTGCGTCCGATGGCCTCGATAACCAAGCTGATGACGGCGATGGTGGTGCTGGATGCACATTTACCGCTGGATGAGATGCTGACGGTCGATATTAGCCATACGCCGGAAATGAAAGGGATTTACTCTCGCGTACGCCTCAATAGCCAGATCAGCCGCAAAAATATGCTGCTGCTGGCGCTGATGTCTTCCGAAAACCGTGCGGCGGCAAGCCTCGCGCATCACTATCCGGGTGGTTATGACGCGTTTGTTCGCGCCATGAATGCGAAAGCCAAAGCGCTGGGCATGACCCGTACCCGTTACGTCGAGCCGACGGGGCTGTCGATTCATAACGTATCGACCGCGCGCGACCTGACTCGCCTGTTGATTGCCACCAAACAGTATCCGCTGATTGGCCAATTGAGCACCACCAAGGAAGATACCGCGACTTTCGCCCATCCGGCCTACACGCTGCCGTTCCGCAACACTAACCATCTGGTGTACCGCGATAACTGGAGTATTCAGCTGACCAAAACCGGCTTCACCAACGCCGCGGGCCACTGTCTGGTGATGCGCACCGTGATGAACAACCGTCCGGTAGCGATGGTGGTGATGGATGCGTTTGGCAAATATACCCACTTTGCCGATGCCAGCCGTCTGCGTACGTGGGTCGAAACCGGGAAAGTGATGCCGGTTCCGGCGGCGGCTTTGAGCTATAAAAAGCAAAAAGAAGCCCAGGTGGAAGGCGATATCGCCAAAGCCCAGCGTAGCGGGCAGACCACCCAGGAAGATTAATCCTCGGTATACGCCATATTATTCCGGCAGCGTCCAGTCACCATCGTTGAGTGGGCGCTGCATAATCACCGTATCCCGCCAGTCTCCCAGCTTGTAGCCCACGCTACGCAGTTGCCCCACAACCTCAAATCCATGTTTCTTATGCAGGCGTAACGAGCCGGTATTGTTATTCCCATCGCCAATCACCGCCAGCATCTGTCGCCACGAGCCTTGTTCGCAGATTGCAATCAGCGCCGTTAACAGACGACTGCCGATACCGTGCGCCGTCATACTGGTGTCAACGTAGATAGACTCTTCAAGCGTGTAGCGATAGGCCGGGCGAGGGCGATAGGGGCTGGCATAACAGTAGCCGACAATCTCGCCGCGATAGAGCGCTACCAGCCAGGGCAAGCCCTGCTGCTGGATTTTGCTCATCCGCTGGCCCATTTCGTCAATCGAAGGGGGCACTTCTTCAAATGAGGCGCGCCCATTGAGGACGTGCCAGGCGTACAGCGCCGCAATGGCCTGAACATCGTCGGCCCTGGCATCGCGGACTTCAATATCGGCGTTGCTGGCGACATCAAGCGTGGACATCATCGAATTCCTTGTTGTGACAAACGCGTTTGGCATACGCCGGGGGCCCGCAAAAGCGCCCCCGGAAAAGCCCGGGTGACGACATTATGCGTCAGTTTTCTCACCCCAGTATTTCAGTTTACTGGTTTTACCGATACCCGGATTCATACTGTTGGTCGGATCGTTTTCGCGGTAATGACGTTTGAGATTATCATCCGCTTCATACAGATGCCCCACGTTATGTTCCGCCGGGTACTGTGCGCCGCGCGCGCGGAGCAGCTCCAGCATTTGCTCTTTGAGCTCATGCGGATCGACGCCTTTTTTGACGATGTAATCCTGGTGGAAAACGTGGCACATAAAGTGGCCGTAGTAGAGCTTATGCACCAGCTTGCTGTCGATTTCCGGCGGTAGGTGTTCAAACCACTCGGTATCATTCCGGCGCAGTGCGATATCCAGCGCCAGAATATCTTCCACTTCATCAGCATGTACCGCCTGATAACGGATTGCCGCACCGGCAGCCGCGAAACGGTGCAGGAACGCTTTGCTGCCTTCTTCCGGCGTACAGGCGAAGAAATCGCCTTCCGCTTGTTTAAAGTACTCGGTCAGCCAGCTTTGCGCTTCATCAATACCGTCGCCGGACATCTTCAGCAGCAGATGGTGCTCGTATTTATCACGCCAGGTTTTCATGCGTTCCGGCAGGTGCGCCGGGAAAGCGTGGCCGAGCTTCTGCATAAAGCGGTCGGTGAAGTGCGGTTTGAACAGCGACACTTTTTCCAGCATTGCGTCGGTGCGCCCTTTCATCGTGAAGAAGAACGGCATTTTATCGGTGCCGAGCTTGTCGATCATCAGGAAGGTATCTTTGCCGTACTGCTCGGCAATATCGTAGATATCACGGTGCATGTACTCGCCCGCGACCGGCAGATTATTGAACTCGGCGAGAATGTGGCGACGGATTTCGGTCAGCACCTCTGGCTGGTTGCTACCAATGTAGAACACCTGCTGGCGTTTTTCCGCCGGGAAGGTATCAAGACGCACGGCGAAGACCGCCAGCTTGCCGGCACAGCCGGAGGACTCGAACAGACGATCCGGGTCGGCATTGTAGCGCGCCGGGGTGTCTGCATTGACATCACGCACGCGGTTCACGTAGTCGTGGTCATGCGCATGGCGACCGTCGTGCTGTACGTCGCTATCCTTCACACGCTCATCGTCGAGCTTGCTTAAGATCTGCTCCGGCGTGTCGCCAAGATCGATCCCCAAATGGTTAACCAGCGTCAGTTTTCCCTGCTCATCAATGCGCGCAAACAGCGACATTTCGGTGTAGGCTGGGCCGCGCTGGACCAGTGAACCGCCGGAGTTGTTGCAGATGCCGCCGATAACCGACGCGCCGATGCACGAAGAACCAATCACCGAGTGCGGCTCGCGACCGAACGGTTTCAGCGCTTTTTCCAGCGAATAGAGAGTGGTGCCCGGCCAGGCCAGAACCTGCTCGCCTTTATCCAGCAGGTGCAGTTTATCAAGGCGCAGGGTGCTGATGATGACGATCTCGCGGTCATAATCATTGCCGCTTGGCGTCGAGCCTTCGGTCAGACCGGTATTGGCAGCCTGCATCAGGATGATTTTGTCCGCCGCCACGCAGGCGCTGAGGACGCGCCACAGTTCCAGCAGCGTGCCGGGGAACACTACGGCGAGTGCGTCCCCGTGACCAGAACGAAAGCCTTTGCGATAGCGGGCGGTTTTAGCGGGGTCGGTCAGCAGGTGAGCGTGACCAACCAGGCGGGAGAGTTCGTTAATCAATGCGTTATTATCGATTGTAGTTTGAGAAGACATTCTCCACTCCTTGTGGTGGGACGAATTTTTTTCGTTTCTAAGAATAGCGCTTTGTATGATCATTTGGTGAGTGAATGTTTCTAAAAATCAGAGAATAAAGCTTAGCTTTCTGTACCGTGGTCATTTAAGTTTATGGCAAACTGCGTTTTTTCATCGACTCTCGCCGCTCCAATCGGCACGTACTCAAAGAGACTACAAGAATATGAAATGGCTATTATCTGTAAGCGTCGCCGTGAGCCTGGCGCTGCAACCGGCTCTGGCTGAGGATTTGTTCGGCAATCATCCGCTGACGCCACAGGCGCGCGATGCCTTCGTAACCGGCCTGCTGAAAAAGATGACCGTCGATGAAAAAATCGGCCAGCTACGACTGATTAGCGTTGGCCCGGATAACCCGAAAGAAGCCATTCGTGAGATGATCAAAGACGGCCAGGTGGGGGCGATTTTTAACACCGTCACCCGCAAGGACATTCGCGCTATGCAAGATCAGGTGATGTCGCTAAGCCGCCTGAAAATCCCTCTGTTCTTCGCCTACGATGTGGTTCACGGTCAGCGCACCGTCTTCCCGATTAGCCTCGGGCTAGCCTCGACGTTTAACCTCGATGCGGTGAAAACCGTTGGCCGCGTGTCGGCCTATGAAGCGGCTGACGATGGCCTGAATATGACCTGGGCGCCGATGGTTGATGTCTCGCGCGATCCGCGCTGGGGCCGCGCCTCGGAAGGATTCGGTGAAGATACCTATTTAACCTCCATCATGGGTGAAACCATGGTGAGCGCGATGCAGGGCAAAAGCCCGGCAGACCGTTACTCGGTGATGACCAGCGTCAAGCACTTCGCCGCCTACGGTGCGGTCGAGGGCGGTAAAGAATACAACACCGTCGATATGAGCCCGCAGCGCCTGTTCAACGACTATATGCCTCCATACAAAGCCGGGCTGGATGCGGGCAGCGGTGCGGTGATGATTGGCCTGAACTCGCTCAACGGTACGCCAGCCACCGCCGACGCGTGGTTGCTAAAAGATGTGCTGCGTAACCAGTGGGGCTTTAAAGGCATTACCGTCTCCGATCACGGGGCGATTAAAGAACTTATCAAGCACGGCGTAGCGTCTGACCCGGAAGATGCGGTGCGCGTGGCGCTGAAGTCCGGCATTGATATGAGCATGAGCGACGAGTATTACAGCAAATACCTGCCGGGGCTGGTGAAATCCGGCAAGATAACCATGGCGGAGCTGGACGATGCGACGCGTCACGTCCTGAACGTGAAGTACGACATGGGGCTGTTTAACGATCCGTACAGCCACTTAGGGCCGAAAGATTCTGATCCGCAGGACACCAATGCGGAAAGCCGCCTGCACCGCGCCGAAGCGCGTGAAGTGGCGCGTCAAAGCCTGGTGCTGCTGAAAAACCGTCTGGAAACGCTGCCGCTGAAGAAAGAGGCGACCATCGCCGTTGTCGGTCCACTGGCGGATAGCCAGCGTGACGTGATGGGCAGTTGGTCTGCGGCAGGCGTTGCCGGACAGTCTGTGACCGTGCTGAGCGGTATTAAAAACGTGATGGCCGGTCAGGGCAAAGTGGTTTACGCCAAAGGTGCTAACGCCACCAATGACAAAGGCATCGTGGACTTCCTCAACCTGTACGAAGAAGCGGTGAAAATCGATCCGCGCTCGCCGCAGGCGATGATTGATGAAGCGGTCACCGCAGCTAAACAATCTGACGTCGTGGTCGCCGTAGTGGGCGAGGCGCAGGGTATGGCTCACGAAGCCTCCAGCCGTACCGAACTCTCCATCCCGCAAAGCCAGCAGGATCTGATTGCGGCGCTGAAAGCCACCGGCAAACCGCTGGTACTGGTGCTGATGAACGGTCGCCCGCTGACGCTGGTGAAAGAGGATCAGCAGGCTGACGCTATTCTGGAAACCTGGTTCGCCGGTACCGAAGGCGGCAACGCTATCGCCGACGTGCTGTTTGGCGACTATAACCCGTCCGGTAAACTGCCGATGTCCTTCCCACGCTCCGTGGGGCAGATTCCGCAGTACTACAGCCATCTCAACACCGGGCGTCCATACAATGCCGATAAGCCGAACAAATACACCTCGCGCTACTTTGACGAGGCTAACGGTCCGCTGTATCCGTTTGGCTATGGCCTGAGCTACACCACGTTCACCGTGTCTGATGTGAAAATGTCCGCGCCGAGCATGAAGGCAAGCGGCAGCGTCACCGCCAGCGTGCAGGTAACTAACACCGGCAAACGCGAAGGCGCAACGGTCATTCAGATGTACCTGCAGGACGTGAGTGCCTCGATGAGCCGTCCGGTGAAACAACTGAAAGGTTTTGAGAAAGTGACTCTGAAACCAGGTGAAACCCAGACGGTCAGCTTCCCGATTGATGAAAGCCAGCTGAAGTTCTGGAACCAGCAGATGAAGTACGCCGCAGAGCCGGGCAAATTCAACGTCTTTATCGGCGTCGATTCCGCGCGTGTGAAGCAGGGTGAATTCGAGCTGCAGTAGTTTCAAACCGCACTGAGTTATTCCCTCTCCCCATGGGGAGAGGGATATCACCGTATCGCGTTGAACCCTCACCCCAACCCTCTCCCTTAAAAAGGGAGAGGGAGCGCAATGTGCCTATTCCCCCATTTGAAACCCGCTTCAACACCGAGGCACTTTCGGTCCCCTTTGTCCGCTGAGGAGAGGGAGCGCAATGTGCCTATTTCCCCATTTGAAACCCGCTTCAACACCGAGGCGCTTTCGGTTCCCTCTCCCCGTTGGGGAGAGGGCTAGGGTGAGGGGGAGGCAATCCCCCAATTCCAATTCTTGCGCTACTTTGTGAACCCCATCGCGATTTATCTCTCTGTGACGCAGAATCTGCGTTAAATAGCCTATTTTTTATCCGCAAAACCGTACGTAACGTGATTAATCTCACGACTTATATCCCGCGCCTGTCACCGTTTTGTGCGCCAGTTCAAATGCGGCCCCGCAGCGTGAGAACAGGCGTGATGCCTTTCACTAATACGTAAAAAAGCCCACATCTGTCCGGCGAGAGAAGACGAAAACCCGCGTTAAATGCAGCTATCTCAACATCAGCAGGTAGCGATATGAAAATTTCACTGCATAACACTTCCCTCGACCGTAGTGGCAAAACGCCGCTGACCGCCCAGCTTCAACAGTTGATTGATGAAATTGACCGCGCGGGCGGCGGCACGCTGGTGGTGCCGTCGGGTGACTGGATGACCGGCACGCTGATACTGCCATCGAATTTTACCCTGCATCTGGAAGCGGGAGCGCGTTTGCTGGCCAGCCCGAATGCAGAAGATTACCCGCAGACATTGACGCAAACCGTCGCCGAACTCTCGCGGATGGCGCTCATCTATGCGCGCGATGCGCATCACATCACCCTGAGCGGTGAAGGCAGCCTGGTGGGGGGGGCTAGCGCCTGGTTTTCCGCCAGCGCCGATGACCAGGGCTATCGTCAGCCGAAAACCATGCGCCCACGTATGCTGGTGCTGGAAGGCTGCCAGCAGGTGCGTATTCGCGATATCACCATCAGTGATTCGCCGATGTGGACGGCGCATCTGGTGAGCTGCAACCAGGTGTTTATCCAGAATCTCACCATAGACAACGATCTGGCGCTGTCCAATACCGACGCGCTGGATATCGACAGTTGCCAGCACGTGCATATCAGCGACAGCTATTTCAGCGCTGCCGACGATGGTATCTGCATCAAAACCACACGTAAGCCGGAAGGTTTACAGCAGGCCACGCGGCATGTGGTGGTTAGTAACTGCCTGATTCGCTCCAAAAGCTGCGCCATCAAAGTCGGCACCGAAACCTTCGCCGATATCAGCCATATCGCGGTGCACAACTGCTCGATTTTTGAGTCCAATCGCGGCATTGGACTGGTCTCCCGCGACGGCGGCCAGTTCAGCCAGATGATTTTCAGCAACATTCTGTTCGACTGCCGCCACGGCCATCCGTGCCACTGGGGCAAAGCCGACCCGGTGTTTATCTCGGTCCGTCACCGCGACCCGCAAATTCAGCCGGGCAGGGTAGAAGACATTACCTTCAGCCAGCTTTCCGGCGTGGGTGAAGGGGCAATCAACCTGCATAGCGAAACGCCGGGCGATATTCGCCACGTGACCTTCAACTCGCTCTCATTACAGCAACTGGCTGGCCCATCGGACGAGCAGGGCTGCTATGACATTCGCCCACCGTGTAATCCGGCAAGTCCAACCGGAATGGGGCTGGATAACGCCTACCGCGTCAATCTGCAAACTGGCCGCGCCTGGGGCGTGGAGGTTTATCCTGGCGGATTACCCGCGCTATACGCCAACGGCGTACGGGGACTGACGCTAAACGATCTGCGCATTCGTCGCCCACAGCCGCTGCCGCAGGGGTGGAATAGCAACACCATCGTGCAGGAAAACGCCGACGCCTGAGTCTATCTGATGACGACGCGGCAACAGACCGCGTCGTTGTGTACTGTTCAAGGGGATGGAAAATGATAAAAAAAGTGCGGGAGATAAAACTCCACAACTACATCTGCTTCGGCATGGCCGACGTGATTGGCTCGGGTGCGTTTACTCTGGTGAGCGCCTGGCTGCTGTTCTTCCTGACCACCTTCTGCGGCCTGACGCCGATTGAAGCGGGGTCGCTGTTTGCCGTGGCGCGTATCGTCGATGTGATCATGTGCCCGCTGATGGGCTACATTTCTGATAACTTCCATAAAACGCGCCTTGGCCGTCGGTTTGGTCGTCGCCGTTTCTTCCTGCTGCTGAGTATTCCGCTGGTGGCGGTCTACAGCCTGCTGTGGGTGCAGGGCTTTAGCTACTGGACCTATCTGCTGGCCTATATCCTGTTCGAAATCGTCTACTCGATGATTATGATCCCGTACGACACCCTGTCGGCGGAGATGACCTCTGATTTCACCAAACGCTCGAAGCTCACCAGCGCCCGCATGTATATTGCCCAGTTCGCCGGCTTTACCGCCGCGTTTTTGCCGGGACGCCTGCTGGCCTACTTTGGTTCAGACTCGGCCATCTCCTTCTTCTACGCCGGGGCGATTTTCACCGTCGCCTTTATGATAGTGCTGTTCTTCGTTTACTTCGGCACCTGGGAACGTTCGCTTGAAGAGATTGAGCAAAACGAGCGCAGCATTGTGCATGAAGAGAAGCAGCCTCTGGGTAAACGCCTGTTCGATATTTACTACGATTTTGTGTCGACGCTGAAAATCAAAACCTTCCGCTCGCACCTTGGCATGTATCTGGGTGGCTCGGTTGCCCAGGATATCTTCAACTCTGTCTTTACCTATTTTGTGGTGTTTGCGCTGGCAACCTCGTCGGTAGTCGCCAGTAACCTGCTGAGCGTCATAAACGGCCTGCAGTTCTTTGGCGTCGGCGTCGCCACATGGCTGACTCTGCGCTACTCCCCATCCCGGGCGTTTGCGACTCAGGCGCTAATGGCGCTGGTGGCGTTCGTGCTGTTTGCGGTGACCTATCTGTACGGGTCCACCAGCATGGCGATGCTGTATCTGGCGGCAGGTGTCGCTGGTCTGGCTCGCGGCGGTATTTACTCCATTCCATGGAATAACTACACCTTTGTGGCGGACGTGGATGAAATCCTGACCTGCAGCCGTCGTGAAGGGATCTTCGCCGGCTTTATGAGCCTGCTGCGCAAAGCCTCCCAGGCGCTGTCTATCTTCCTGGTCGGCGTCGCGCTGCAAATGTCTGGCTTTGTCACCGGCCATACCAGCCAACCTGAATCGGCTATCAATATGATCCTCGCGATCATGATTATTCTGCCGGTGGTACTGACTCTGTGGGGTATCTGGTCGGCCTTCCAGTTCAAAGTGAACAGCCGCACTCATGCGGTGTTAAACGAAGAAGTGGCGCGCCTGAAACAGGGGGGCAGTAAAGCGACCGTGACCGCAGAAACCAAAGAAATTATCGAAAGCCTGACCGGTATGCCATACGAACAGTGCTGGGGCGACAACACCGTCGGCCACGTTAACCGCAGTCTGCTGAAAGCCAAACAGCATCAGGTTCAGCTAAAAAACGCCTAGGTTTTACCCGGTAGCGCATCGCGTTGCCGGGCAGATGAATAACACAGTGTTCTCCCGGGTAAGCCATGCGACCCCGGGACTTTTTTTGGATAACGGACATGACCGACAGGACTTTATATATTCAACAGGGGATTTGGGCGCGCTTAGGCCTGCCGCGTGAGCTGGCGTGGGGCTTTATCGGCGTGTTCCTGTTTATTACCGGGGCGACCATCGAGCAGAGCTGGCTGGCGTCACTCCTTCAACAGCGCGGCCTCGACGCCGTGCACATCAGCCTGCTGTCATCGGTGTTTGGCCTGTGCGTCGCCGCCATCTCCTGGTTTTCTGGTATTGGCGCGGGCGTGCTGGGCGTGCGTCGGCTGATGTGGCTGGCGACCCTACTCTATTTTATTGGCTCGGTACCGTTTATTTTTGTCGCCTTACCGGACGGCAATTACCCGATGATGATGGTGAGCTATGCTGTCCGCGGGATGGCCTATCCGCTGTTTGCCTACTCGTTTTTGGTATGGATAAACCAGCGCTGTGAAACGCGCATTCTCGGGCGTGCCGTCTCCTGGTTCTGGATTGCCTTTGGGGTGGGCATGACTATCGTCGGGCCGTGGTTTTCCAGTTTTATGATCCCGCGGATGGGGGAAACCACGACCTTACTCTCCGGCTTTATCTTTGTGCTGGCAGGCTGTGGCTGTGCGCTGATACTTAATCGCGATAAACCCCAGTGGCAGCGCGATGTGGCGGTAGGTCAGGCGCTGGCAGAAGGCATTATCGTGCTGGTACGTGAGCCGAAAATGCGTCTCGCGGTGGTGGTCAAAACCATCAATGATATCGGCAAGTTCTCGCTGGTCATCCTGATGCCGGTGTATCTGCCGCGCTTCGGTTTTAGCATTGAGGAGTGGCTGACCATCTGGGGGCTGGTCAACGTGGTCAATATCTTTGCCAACTACTTCTTCGGCTGGCTGGGCGATACCATCGGCTGGCGCAATACGGTGGTGTGGTTTGCCGGTACGCTGTGCGGCTTTTCAGCGCTGGCGGTATGCTATGCGCCGGTGCTGTTTGGTCATAGCAGTACGGCGCTGATTATCGCGCTGGCGATTTACGCCATCGGCCTGGGGGCGTTTGGCCCGCTGAGCGCGCTAATCCCTTCGCTGCTGCCGGAAAATAAAGGGGCGGCAATCTCGTGCCTGAATCTGGGCTCCGGGCTGAGCAATTTTGTCGGTCCGCTTATCGTCACGCTGTGCGTTAACCCGCTGGGCGTGGAAGGCACGCTGTGGGTTATTGCGCTGCTTTATTTTGCTGCGAGCTTGCTGACTCTGCCGTTAAAAATGCCAGAAAACAGCTAATTGGCTAAAAATCGTCTACGCTTTTTTCTCAAGCGCCGTATTTAGTGAGCGTAAAAAAAGAGGAATGCGTATGACGATTTTACGGGGATGGAGCGGTCCGCTGGTGCTGCTGGCGGCGGTAAGCCTGCCATTGCAGGCCGCCGAGCCGGTGAAGGTGGGTTCGAAAATTGATACCGAAGGAGCGCTGCTCGGCAATATTATTCTGCAGGTGCTGGAAAGCCACGGCGTCAAAACCGTCAATAAAGTGCAGTTGGGCACCACACCGGTGGTTCGCGGTGCGATTACCTCCGGCGAGCTGGATATCTACCCGGAATACACCGGCAATGGCGCGTTTTTCTTCAAAGATGAAAACGACCCAGCGTGGAAAAACGCCCAGGCCGGGTATGAAAAAGTGAAAAAACTGGACGCGGAGAAAAATAAGCTCGTCTGGCTGACCCCTGCGCCCGCCAACAACACCTGGACCATCGCCGTTCGCAAGGACGTGGCGGAAAAGGATAAGCTGACTTCGCTTGCCGATCTGAGCCGCTATCTGAAAGACGGCGGCACCTTTAAGCTGGCGGCTTCTGCCGAATTCATCGAACGCGCCGATGCGCTACCGGCGTTTGAAAAAGCCTACGATTTTAAATTAAGCCAGGATCAGCTGCTGTCGCTGGCGGGTGGTGATACGGCGGTGACAATCAAAGCCGCCGCCCAGCAAACCTCTGGTGTGAACGCGGCGATGGCCTACGGCACCGATGGCCCGGTGGCGGCGTTAGGGCTACAAACCCTGAGCGACCCGAAAGGCGTCCAGCCAATTTATGCGCCAACGCCGGTGGTGCGTGAAGCGGTGCTGAAAGCCTATCCGCAGCTCGACCAGTGGCTGAAGCCGGTCTTTGCCAGCCTCGATGAGAAAACCCTGCAAACCCTGAACGCGAAAATTGCAGTCGAAGGGTTAGATGCCAAAAGCGTGGCCGCAGACTATCTGAAGCAAAAAGGGTGGGCGAAGTAATCGGTTAATCGCATGCCTTATTGCCATAACCGCGTGGTGGTGTTGCTGGCGCTGATGTTGCTGGCCGCCGCCGCGCTGCCGTTCGTCAATTTTGCCCCGAATCGTCTGGTCTCGGGCGATGGCCTGTGGCTGTGGCAGGTTTGGTCCTTCCCGCCGCTGGCGCTGCTGCCAATCCCCGTGCTGTTTATCGCACTTTGCTATTTACCCGGTCGAGCCGTAAGTCTGCTTATCTTGCTACTGGCACAGTCTGGCTTCACCCTGCTGCTGTGGCTTGGCGGCGAGGCGGCGCATCGGCTGGCGGAAACCAGCACCCCGCTGGCGCGCACCTCGCCCGGCAGCGGGCTGTGGCTCTCGCTGCTGCTGATGCTGCTTATCTGTAGCGACGCGATTCGCCGTCTCACCTCTCACGCTCTCTGGCGCTGGCTGCTTAACGTCCAGCTGTGGCTGTTGCCGTGCTGGCTGCTGTGGAGCGGGGCGCTTGACGGACTGTCGTTGTTAAAAGAGTACGCTAATCGTCAGGAAACTTTTGATGATGCGCTGCATCAGCACCTGACGCTGCTATGGGGCACATTGCTGCCGGGATTAGCGCTGGGTATTCCGCTGGGGCTGTGGTGCTGGCGTCATCCGGGACGCCAGTCCGGCGTGTTTACGCTACTCAATGTTATTCAGACCATCCCGTCGGTGGCGTTATTTGGCGTCTTGATTGCACCGCTTGCTGGGCTGGTACAGCATTTCCCGTGGCTGGCAAACCTTGGTGTGGCGGGTACCGGCCTGACCCCGGCGCTGATTGCGCTGGTGCTTTATGCACTGTTGCCGCTGGTGCGCGGCGTAGTGGCCGGAATGCAGCAAGTTTCGCCGCAGGTGCTGGAGAGCGCGACGGCCATGGGCATGAGCCGCAGCCAGACCTTTTTCCGCGTCCAACTCCCGCTGGCGCTACCGGTACTGCTGCGCAGCCTGCGGGTGGTGGTGGTACAGACGGTCGGTATGGCGGTGGTTGCCGCGCTGATTGGCGCGGGCGGGTTTGGTGCGCTGGTATTCCAGGGGCTTCTGAGCAGCGCGCTCGATCTGGTGCTGCTCGGCGTGATCCCGGTGATTGCACTGGCGGTGGTGACGGATGCGCTGTTCAGCCTCGTGATTACCCTGATTAAAGGAGAAGCCGGTGATTGAATTTATGCAGGTGAATAAATCGTTCGCCGCCCATCCGGCGGTGAAAAACCTCTCGCTGCGGCTGGAAGAGGGCGCTTTTTCGGTGCTGATTGGCACTTCCGGCTCCGGAAAGTCCACCACGCTGAAAATGATCAACCGCCTGGTCGAACCGGATAGCGGCATGATTCGCTTCGCCGGTCAGGATATCCGCGAACAGCCGCTGTTGGCGCTGCGTCGGCGCATGGGTTACGCCATTCAATCGATTGGCCTGTTTCCTCATTGGACGGTGGCGCAGAACATCGCCACCGTGCCGCAGCTGCTAAAGTGGCCGCAGGCGAAGGTTAACGCGCGTATAGATCAACTGATGGCGATGTTGGGGCTGGAGCCTTCGCTACGTGCACGTTACCCGCACCAGCTTTCCGGCGGTCAGCAGCAGCGTGTCGGCGTGGCGCGCGCGCTAGCGGGCGACCCGGAAGTGCTGTTGATGGACGAACCTTTTGGCGCACTGGACCCGGTAACGCGCGGCGCGCTCCAGCAGGAAATGCGTCGAATCCATCAGCTATTGGGACGCACTATTGTGCTGGTGACTCATGATATCGACGAAGCGCTGCGGCTGGCGGACAACCTGATTTTGATGGACGGCGGTGAAGTGGTGCAGCAGGGCACACCGCTGGAAATGCTCAGCGCACCGGGCAGTGAATTTGCCCGTAACTTCTTTGGTCGTAGTGAACTCGGTGTGCGTTTGCTGTCGCTGCGTCAGGTGGCCGATTACGCCCGGCCCGGTGAACATGCCGAGGGCGAACCGCTGGTCGCTACATTATCGCTGCGTGACGCGCTGTCGGGATTTATGGCCCAGCGGCGGACGATTCTGCCGGTTGCGGATAGCGCCGGAATTGTATTCGGCACCCTGCATTTTGCCGACTTGTTGCGCGAGGAGCCAAGCGATGCGCGTGCTTCGTGATCCGCTGTTATGGCTGCTGGTGCTGTTTGCCGCGTTGCTGATAGGCCTGCCGCACAGCGAGCCGCTGTTTCACGCCTTGTTTCCCGAGCAGCCGCGTCCGCTGTACCAACAGGCGGGCTTTTTCGCACTCACCCTGGCACATGCTGAACTGGTTGGTATCTCAAGCCTTATCGCGATTGCCATTGGTATAAGTGCCGGAGTCATTGTCACCCGTCCTGCCGGGCGAGAATTTCGTCCACTGGTCGAAACGCTGGCGGCGATGGGGCAGACTTTTCCACCGGTAGCAGTATTAGCCATGGCGGTGCCGGTGATGGGGTTTGGCGAAAAACCGGCGATCATTGCGCTGATTCTTTACGGGATTCTTCCGGTACTACAGGGAACGCTGGCCGGGCTGGTGGCAGTTCCCGCTGCGGCAATTAGCGTGGCGGAAGGCATGGGGATGACCGGCTGGCAAAGACTGTGGAAAGTAGAGCTACCGCTGGCGGCACCGATTATCATGACCGGGGTGCGTACGTCGGTGATTGTCAATATTGGGACGGCAACCATCGCCTCAACGGTGGGCGCAAATACGCTGGGCACGCCGATAATCATCGGCCTGAGCGGATTTAATACGGCCTATGTGGTGCAGGGGGCAATCCTGGTGGCGCTGGCGGCGATTATCGTCGACCGCGCTTTTGAGCGACTAAGCCAACGGCTCAGCCGACACCGCCGCGGACAATAAATGAATAGCCGGCGAGCATAACGCCACCGATGCCGCTAATAGCCATAAAGGCGAAAAGCACAATCGCTGCGAGTTTAGCTGACTTCATGGTGTACTCCTTTTGTTAACCAAAAGATTATACCGCGAAGCCGGGCTGTTAATGAACGATTAATTTGCGGGAAGCGCGAAGGCGGCACCATCTTCTTGCCAGCGCGCGAGCTGATGCAACTGCATGGTATTCGGCGCGGCACCGCACCACACCAGCAGCGTCTGGCCGGGAAATAGCTCCGGCTGTACATGGCTAAGAGAATGGGCGAGGACGTCTACTCGCCAGCCCTGTTCACAGGCGACCCAGCCTTCCAGCCATAAACGGGTCAGGTCGGTGACGTTCCAGCCGACGACCAGCGCCTGCGGCCCTGACTTACGGCGGGCCGCGGAAAGACTCAGTGCAATATCGTTAATTAACACGCCATCGAGGAGACCTAACAGCGTATGCAGCGGTAGCTGCGCGCTTTGCAGACGCAGGCGTAGTGGGGTGAAAAGGTTATCGACGAGGGTTCGCGCGCTGTCGGTGCGACGCAGTTCTTTCACCCACTGACGCAGGTGGTTGAGATTGCCGTTGCGCAGATCGCGCAGTGCGATCTCCTGCTGCTCCCGCCAGCCGTCCGGCTGCTCGCAGAGCAGGTTTTTCACTTTACTGACCTGCACGCCGGTTTCAATCCAGCGCTGGATTTCGCGGATGCGGTCGATATCCGCATCGTTAAACAACCGGTGGCCGCCGTCGGTGCGCTGCGGTTTGAGTAGCGCGTACCGCCGTTGCCAGGCGCGGAGCGTGACCGGATTGATATCACAAAGCTGTGCCACTTCGCCAATCGTGTAAAGCGCCATCGTTCCTCCGGCATAAGTTCCCCCATTTAACTTTAGACCGGGTTTGCGGCGATGGCCTGCTGTGATGATTTTTTATCCATTCCATTTCTTCATCGAATGGATAAAATGTGATCGGTAGCATTTTTTGCACTTTTTTTGCCAGGTTTCAAAGAAAGTTATGCCAACTATGTGTATGTTACGCAGTTTTATTTCTCTTGTGGTGATTGGGTATGTACGAGTTTAATCTGGTGTTGCTGCTGCTTCAGCAGATGTGCGTCTTCCTGGTTATCGCCTGGCTGATGAGCAAAACGCGGCTGTTTATCCCCCTGATGCAGGTCACCGTGCGCCTGCCGCACAAGCTGCTGTGCTACGTCACCTTCTCGATTTTCTGTATTCTCGGCACCTATTTCGGCCTGCATATTGAAGACTCAATCGCCAATACCCGCGCCATTGGCGCGGTGATGGGCGGGCTGCTGGGCGGCCCGGTAGTCGGCGGTTTGGTTGGTTTCACCGGCGGTCTGCATCGCTATTCGATGGGCGGAATGACCGCGCTGAGCTGCATGATCTCTACCATGGTGGAAGGTCTGCTTGGCGGGCTGGTGCACAGCATTCTGATTCGCCGTGGCCGCCCGGGTAAAGTCTTTAGCCCGTGGACGGCGGGGGCGATTACCCTGGTCGCCGAGCTGGTGCAGATGCTGATAATTTTGCTGATTGCCCGTCCGTTCGAAGACGCGCTGCATCTGGTGCAGAGTATCGCGGCGCCGATGATGGTCACTAATACCGTGGGCGCGGCGCTGTTTATGCGCATCCTGTTAGATAAGCGCGCGATGTTTGAAAAATATACTTCGGCTTTCTCGGCCACGGCGCTGAAGGTGGCGGCCTCAACCGAGGGCATCTTGCGTAAAGGCTTTAATGAAGAGAACAGCATGAAGGTGGCGCAGGTACTGATTCAGGAGCTGGATATCGGCGCGGTGGCAATAACTGACCGGGAAAAGCTGCTCGCCTTTACCGGCATTGGTGAAGACCACCATCTTCCCGGCAAGCCTATCTCATCGCGCTATACGCAAAAAACCATTGAAACCGGCGAGGTGGTGTACGCGGACGGGAATGAAATGCCGTATCGCTGTTCAATTCATCCCAACTGTAAGCTGGGCTCGACGCTGGTTATCCCGCTGCGCGGGGAAAACCAAAAGGTTATCGGCACTATTAAGCTGTATGAAGCCAAAAATCGCCTGTTTAGTTCGATTAACCGTACGCTGGGCGAAGGGATTGCCCAGTTGCTGTCGGCGCAAATTCTTGCCGGGCAGTATGAGCGGCAGAAAGCGCTGCTGACCCAGTCGGAGATTAAGCTGCTGCATGCCCAGGTGAACCCCCATTTTCTGTTTAACGCTCTCAATACCCTGAAAGCGGTGATTCGCCGTGATAGCGAACAGGCCAGCCAACTGGTGCAGTATCTGTCGACGTTCTTTCGTAAGAACCTCAAACGGCCGTCGGAGATTGTCACCCTGGCCGATGAGATCGAACACGTAAATGCCTATTTGCAAATCGAAAAGGCACGTTTTCAGTCGCGCCTGGTGGTGCATATGGATATCCCCGATGCGCTTTCGGGGCAACAGCTTCCGGCCTTTACGCTCCAGCCAATTGTTGAGAATGCCATTAAACACGGCACTTCCCAGCTGCTTGAGGTGGGGGAAATCACCCTACGTGCCAGCCGTCAGGGGCAGCATCTGGTGCTGGATATTGAAGATAACGCCGGGCTGTATCAGCCCAACGCCCAGGCCAGCGGTTTGGGGATGAGCCTGGTCGATAAGCGCCTGAAAATGCGCTTTGGCGATGAATGTGGGATTGCCGTTACCTGCGAAGCTGACCGTTTCACCCGTGTCACCTTGCGGTTACCTCTGGAGGAGAACGCATGATAAAAGTGCTGATTGTCGATGATGAACCCCTGGCGCGGGAAAACCTGCGCGTGTTGCTGCAAACCCAGGACGATATCGACATTGTCGGGGAGTGCGCCAATGCGGTGGAAGCCATTGGTGCGGTTCATAAGCTGCGTCCGGACGTGCTGTTTCTCGACATCCAGATGCCGCGCATCAGCGGGCTGGAGATGGTTGGTATGCTCGACCCGGAGCATCGCCCCTATATTGTGTTCCTGACCGCGTTCGACGAGTACGCGGTGAAGGCGTTTGAAGAGCACGCGTTTGACTACCTGCTCAAGCCCATTGAAGAGAAACGCTTAGAGAAAACGCTGATGCGGTTGCGTCAGGAGCGGGCGGTGCAAGATGTGTCAGTGCTGGGGGAAAACCAGCAGGCGCTGAAGTTTATTCCCTGTACCGGGCATAGCCGCATCTATTTACTACAGATGGATGATGTGGCCTTTGTTAGCAGCCGCCTGAGCGGCGTGTACGTGACCAGCGGCGAGGGTAAAGAGGGTTTTACCGAACTGACGCTGCGCACGCTGGAAAGCCGGACGCCGTTGATTCGTTGCCATCGCCAGCATCTGGTGAATATGGCGCACCTGAAAGAGATTCGCCTTGAGGATAACGGCCAGGCGGAGCTGCTGCTAAGAAATGGGCTGACCGTTCCGGTGAGCCGCCGCTATTTAAAGACCCTGAAGGAGGCGTTGGGGCTGTAATTCGTGTATACTCGTCGCGCTTCAAGTTGCCGCGGCGTTGGCTGCAACTCGAATCGCTTAGAGTATGAATTTACCCACCGCATTTTTCATTACCACCGAAGGCACTATGGTCAGTAACGATATTTTACGCAGCGTCCGCTACATCCTGAAAATCAACAACAACGATCTGGTGCGTATTTTCGCGCTGGGTGAAGCTGAAGTCACGGCAGAACAGCTGGTTCCGTGGCTGCGCAAAGAGGATGAAGAGGGCTTTGTTCGCTGCCCGGATATTCTGCTGTCGTGCTTCCTGAACGGCCTGATTTATGAAAAGCGCGGTCGCGATGAGTCAGCTCCTGCGCTGGCGGTGGATCGCCGTATCAACAACAACATCATGCTGAAAAAGCTGCGTATTGCTTTTGCGCTGAAAACCGACGACATTCTGGCTATCATGACCCAGCAGCAGTTCCGCATTTCGATGCCGGAAATCACCGCCATGATGCGCGCCCCTGAGCATAAAAACTTCCGAGAATGTGGCGATCAGTTCCTGCGCTACTTCCTGCGTGGTCTGGCCGTTCGCGAGCACGCGGCGAAGGCTAAGTAACCTTACACTTCCGGGCAAACAATCGAGCTTGCCCGGGACTGATTATTTAATCTCTTCAAATCCCTGTTCCTGCATAAAGTTTTCAACACTCGCCTGGGTGAAATAGGGAGCTGAACAGTCGGTGACTATCATCCCCGGCGTTATGTTTGGCAGCCTACACAGTTCGTTAATATTGGCTCTGGTCAGATCGATGGTCAGGCTTTCCCGTACGCGGTCTTCCGGGTATTCCACCCGCTGTGTCAATCCGGCAACTGTCTTGTATCCTTCAGCAATTTTATCCATGACGGCCTGGGCCTGCGCTTTATTATTTGCCGCCAGAATGCTGTAGGGAAACGTATCAACGGTCGTTTGGCGAAGAATGATGTTGGCTTTAAAGTAATAGGTGATATCAATTTCTAACTCGCCGATTTTTTGGCTGAACGACCTTTGCTGCTCTTGCGTAGTGGGGAGAGGCTGGGGAGCTTCTTTTTTGTCGCAGCCGACCACGCTTGCCAGCAAACCACAGACGACGATAGATATGAATAATTTCTGCGTGACGTGCATATGACTTCCTTTTCATCTCAAAAATAGGCGCCTTAAAACAGGCTGCGGCAGTATTGATGATGAAGCTGGAGAGGAAAAGGCGGATTATTCGGCGGGCGTTGGTTTTCAGAATCCATAAAGGGAAAGCGCTGCCGACAGCCGTAAAAATAGAGTAGGTCTGATAAGCGCAGCGCCAGACATGAAAGTGCGCGGTATTCCCGGTGGCGCTTCGCCTGGACGGGCAGGGGGATAATTGCGTGTAGGTCTGATAAGCGTAGCGCCATCAGACATGAAGGTGCGCGGTATTCCTGCGTTCGGCTAATAAAAAACGCTGCCGAAGCAGCGTTTGTTTATGCGGTTTATTTCACCTGCTGACCCGGCTGTGCGCCGTCGTCAGGGCTTAACAGGAAGATATCCTTACCGCCAGGGCCTGCGGCCATCACCATCCCTTCAGAGATGCCAAAGCGCATTTTACGTGGCGCCAGGTTTGCCACCATCACGGTCAGACGGCCAATCAGCGGCTGCGGGTCCGGGTAAGCGGAACGGATGCCGGAGAAGACGTTACGTTTCTCACCGCCCAGATCCAGCGTCAGGCGCAGCAGCTTGTCGGAGCCTTCCACGAATTCCGCGTTTTCAATCAGCGCCACGCGCAGATCGATTTTAGCGAAATCATCAAAAGTGATGGTTTCCTGAATCGGATCGTCCGCCAGCGGGCCGGTCACCGGCGCGCTGTTTAACGCTTTCACTTCTTCCTTCGACGCTTCTACCAGCGCTTCAACCTGCTTCATCTCGATGCGGTTATACAGCGCTTTGAAAGTGTTGATTTTGTGGCCAACCAGCGGCTGGTTGATAGCATCCCAGCTCAGCTCGGTATTGAGGAATGCTTCGGTACGCGCCGTCAGCTCCGGCAGTACCGGCTTCAGCCAGGTCATCAGCACGCGGAACATGTTCAGACCCATGGTGCAGATAGCCTGCAGGTCGGCGTCGCGGCCTTCCTGTTTCGCTACCACCCAAGGTGCCTGCTCATCAACGTAGCGGTTTGCCACGTCGGCCAGCGCCATGATTTCACGGATGGCTTTACCAAATTCGCGGCTATCCCACGCTTCGCCAATGCTTGCTGCCGCGTCGGTGAAGGTTTTGTACAGCTCAGGATCGGCCAGCTCAGAAGAGAGCACGCCGTCAAAACGTTTGGCAATAAAGCCCGCGTTACGCGACGCCAGGTTCACCACTTTGTTGACGATATCAGCGTTTACGCGCTGGACGAAATCTTCCAGGTTCAGGTCGATATCGTCAATGCGGGAAGAGAGCTTAGCGGTGTAGTAGTAGCGCAGGCTGTCGGAATCGAAGTGCTTCAGCCAGGTGCTGGCTTTAATGAAGGTACCGCGAGACTTGGACATCTTCGCCCCGTTCACCGTCACGTAGCCGTGCACGAACAGGTTGGTCGGTTTACGGAAGTTGCTGCCTTCCAGCATCGCAGGCCAGAACAGGCTGTGGAAGTAGACGATATCTTTACCGATAAAGTGATACAGCTCGGCGGTGGAGTCTTTCTTCCAGTATTCATCAAAGCTGGTGGTATCGCCGCGCTTGTCGCACAGGTTTTTGAACGAACCCATGTAGCCGATTGGCGCATCCAGCCAGACGTAGAAATATTTGCCCGGTGCATTCGGGATTTCGAAACCGAAGTATGGCGCATCGCGGGAGATGTCCCACTGCTGCAGGCCGGATTCAAACCACTCCTGCATTTTGTTCGCCACCTGCTCCTGCAGCGCACCGCTGCGGGTCCACGCCTGCAGCATTTCGCTAAAGGACGGCAGATCAAAGAAGAAGTGCTCGGACTCACGCATCACCGGCGTCGCGCCGGAAACCACGGATTTTGGCTCGATTAGCTCGGTTGGGCTGTAAGTTGCGCCGCAAACTTCGCAGTTATCGCCGTACTGATCCGGGGATTTACATTTCGGGCAGGTGCCTTTAACGAAACGGTCCGGCAGGAACATGCCTTTTTCCGGATCGTACAGCTGAGAAATTGTACGATTTTTGATAAAACCGTTTTCTTTCAGGCGGCCATAGATAAGCTCAGACAGCTCGCGGTTCTCGTCGCTGTGCGTCGAGTGGTAGTTGTCATAGCTAATGTTAAAGCCCGAAAAATCAGTCTGATGCTCCTGACTCATTTCGGCAATCATCTGCTCCGGCGTAACACCTAACTGCTGTGCTTTCAGCATGATAGGGGTGCCGTGGGCGTCATCCGCGCAGATGAAGTTGACCTGGTGGCCGCGCATTCGCTGGTAACGGACCCAGACATCAGCCTGGATGTGCTCCAGCATATGGCCGAGGTGGATGGAGCCGTTTGCGTACGGCAGTGCGCACGTTACCAGAATTTTCTTCGCGACTTGAGTCATAGTGGGTATTACTTCTTCTGTTGCAAAAAGGGCTTTTGATATTACCAAAAGGGTAGTGGGTGCGCCATATATGGATGCCTGTTAGCTGTGGTAGACTTAGGTGTACTGAAAGCATATATACTCATCGTCTTTCAATTTGCCGGTGCGTTGGCTTGCTGCTTTCCTGCAACTTGAAATCCTAAGAGTATCAAACAACAAAGGAGTCGGGATGAACTCACAATCCCAGGCCAAATCCCCTGAGCGTTTACGTGCGATGGTGGCCGGCACGCTGGCGAATTTCCAGCACCCAACCCTGAAGCACAATCTCACCACGCTAAAAGCGCTGCACCACGTCGCCTGGCTTGACGACACCGTGCACATCGAATTGCAGATGCCGTTTGTCTGGCACAGCGCCTTTGAAGAATTAAAAGAGCAAACCAGCGCAGAGCTACTGCGAGTGACCGGGGCGAAAGCTATCGACTGGAAACTGTCGCACAGCATCGCCACGCTGAAGCGCGTGAAAAATCAGCCGGGCATCAACGGCGTTAAAAACATTATCGCAGTGAGCTCCGGTAAAGGTGGGGTGGGTAAATCCTCTACCGCCGTCAACCTGGCGCTGGCGCTGGCTGCGGAAGGCGCCAAAGTGGGCATCCTCGATGCCGATATCTACGGCCCGTCAATCCCGAATATGCTGGGCGCTGAAAACCAGCGTCCAACCTCGCCGGATGGTACCCACATGGCGCCGATTATGGCGCACGGCGTTGCCACCAACTCCATTGGTTATCTGGTGACCGACGATAATGCGATGGTCTGGCGTGGCCCAATGGCCAGCAAGGCGCTGATGCAGATGCTGCAAGAGACGCTGTGGCCGGATCTCGATTATCTCGTGCTGGACATGCCGCCAGGCACCGGTGACATTCAGCTGACGCTGGCGCAGAACATCCCTGTGACAGGGGCGGTGGTCGTGACCACGCCGCAGGATATTGCGCTGATCGATGCCAAAAAAGGTATCGTGATGTTCGAGAAAGTGGAAGTGCCGGTGCTGGGTATTGTGGAAAACATGAGCATGCACATCTGCAGCAACTGCGGTCACCATGAGCCTATCTTTGGCACCGGTGGCGCGGAGAAGCTGGCGGAGAAATATCACACCCAGCTGCTGGGTCAGATGCCGCTGCACATCAATCTGCGTGAAGATCTGGATAACGGCACTCCAACGGTGGTGGCGCGTCCGGACAGCGAGTTTACCGAGATTTATCGTCAGCTGGCGGGTCGCGTAGCGGCGCAGCTGTACTGGCAGGGTGAAGTCATTCCGAGCGAGATTGCCTTCCGCGCGGTATAACGGCTGATAAAGAAGAGGCCCGCAGGACGTTGAGTCCTGCGGGCCTTTATTCGTTAACGATGGTAGAAAATTTCACCGTCGTAGATTTTGCTGATTTTACCGTCGGCATCACCAATCAGTACATAGTTGCCGCCCATGTACGTCCAGTGTGTACCGGCATCCGGTGCCGGCAGATTACGCAGCTGCCACTGTTTGATATTGTACTCTGGCGTCAGGTACATCGCCGGGGCGTTATCACCAATCTTGAATTGCGTGAAATCGGCAATAAATTCCTTTAGCTCATATTTCGCAATTCCGGTTGCTGGCGCTGCCCAGGCAGCGCTCGCCGTTGCCAACAGTACGCCCAGAAGCATCATTTTTGTTTTACGCATACTATCCCCATTATTATCCTGGATATAAAATTATCGCCCCGTATGATTCCTGATGCGCAGGCTCAATGGCAAGCGCTGCTTTCTTAAAAAATGTAAGCAAACGGCGGTTGCCTCAATTTTGAGGATTATTCTGCCCCGTCTTTGAGGAACCCCCATGTTCAGGCTGGAAGATTTATCCCTGTTCGTTCGCGCCGCCGCCCTTAGCAGTTTTAGCGAAGCGGCCCGCGAGGCCAGTATTCCCCCGGCGCAGGTGAGCTCGGCGATTAAACGGTTGGAGACGGCGCTGAATATTCGCCTGTTTGCCCGCTCGACCCGCAGTCTGCGCCTGACGGTCGAAGGGGAGACCTGGCTGCCGTTTGCCGTACAAATGCTCGATACGCTGCAAAACGGTCTGCAACAAATCCATACCCCGGATGATGAAGTGCGCGGCACCCTGCAAATTGCCGTGCCGTCGGACCTCGGGCGTAATTTGCTGCTCGATGTTTTTCGCCGTTTTCGCGAACGCCACCCGGCGCTGCGGCTGCGTATTTTGTTCTCCGATCACCGCACCGATGTCTTTAAAGACCCGGTAGATGTGGCATTTCGCTACGGTGACAACGACGACGCGTCGTTTGTATCACTGCCCGTTGCCCCGGAAAACCGCCGCGTGCTGGTGGCTTCTCCGGCGTGGATAGCCCGCCACGGCGAACCAAAAACGCTGGTCGATCTCGAAAAATGCAACGCGCTGACCTACGTGCTGCGCGGCAGCGTATTTGACCGCTGGTCGCTAAGCCGGGACGGTGTGGAACATCAGGTGCAGGTGTCTGGCAGTATTACCAGCGATGACGCAGAGGTTATTCGTCGATTGGCGATTGCCGGAGAAGGGATTGCCTTTAAGTCGGCGCTTGATGTCAGCGACGATCTGCGGGAAGGGCGGCTACAGGTGCTGTTGCCAGATTATAAAGGCGATAAGGTGCCGCTGAATATGATTTGCCCGCACCGTAAGCAGCTTTCAGCCGCGGTGCGCCTGTTGTATGAAGAGGTGAAGGCACGCTGCGTGAGCGAATAACACCGGCGTCATATTGCCCGGCCAGAGCCAACCGGCAGGGCAATATCTCTTCAGGCATCGAAGCGAATACGCCGGAGCCGAAATTATTGCGCCGTCGGTTTCAATATCCCGCCCGTCGTTTTGTTATGCTCCAGATATTGCTGCTGGAAAATACACATTCTTATCGTGTTACGGTATTCGCCGTTAACGAAAAACTCATGGATTAATTCCCCTTCCTGAATAAAGCCAAGCTTACGATAAATATGAACCGCCTTGGCGTTCTCCTTATCAACGATAAGATACAGCTTATAGAGATTCAGAACGGTAAAACCGTAATCCATGGCCATCTTCGCGGCGCGGCTTGCCAGGCCTTTACCCTGAAATTCCGGCGAGATGATAATCTGAAACTCGGCGCGGCGATGGATATGGTTTATTTCAACCAGTTCTACCAGCCCCGCATTGTTGCCATTAAAGGTCACAACAAAACGGCGCTCGCTCTGATCGTGGATGTGCTTATCATAAAGGTCGCTCAGCTCAACAAACGCTTCGTAGGGCTCTTCAAACCAATAGCGCATCACGCTGGCATTATTATCAAGTTGATGTACAAAGCGTAAGTCTTCGCGCTCAAGGGGTCTTAGTTTAACTTCCGAACGTTCTGACATGGTATTTCCTATCATTAATTACAGCCTGAAAATATATTATCTGCTGATAGGCGAAAACATCCAGAATTTTAAAATCATTACAATCTCGCCTTGAACATAAAACAGTTATTTGCAGGATCAGGGCGAAAAAAAACTGCCTCACACCACGCTGGACGGTTTACCCGCCAGAGAGACGTGAGACAGCTTATTCATGGTCAATCAGCTAGCCAGCCCGTAAGCGGGTTCGGCTAGTGTCTTACCAGCGTGGCGAAGTAATAGACCAGCGGAATCGCAAGGATCCACAGGCCAATGGGGATTTCGCGCCACTTCCCGGCAATGGTTTTAATCACGATATAGAACAGCAGGCCGCCGGCAATCCCGGTACCAAAGCTGTTGGCAATCAGGGTAATCATCACCATCATCAGAACCGGCAAACCGTCGGTGAAGTTGGCTAAATCAACCTTACGCAGCCCGCTGAACATATTCAGGCCAATCAGAATCAACGCCGGCGCCGTGGCTTCTTTGGGGATCATCAGCGCGACCGGGGTGAACAGTAGCATCAGCAGGAACATCACCGCTGCTGCCAGCGCCGTCAGGCCGGTTTTGCCGCCCGCTTCCGCCGCCGCAGAGGATTCAATCAGCGCGGTGGCCGCCGGGATACCCAGCCATGGGCCGATAGCAGCCGCAATCGAGTCGACCATAAACGGACGGTTAATGTGCGGCATATTGCCTTCTTCATCCAGCAGACCCGCTTCGCCGCCCACCGCGAGGGTGGTGCCCATCGTTGAGAAAAACTCCGAGGCGAAGAAGACGAACAGGAACGGCAGGAAGGCGATATTCAGGGCACCCAGCATATCAATCTGCCCCAGCACCGGCGTTAGCGAATGCGGAGTATCAATAAAGTGGCTTGGCAGACGGGTCACGCCCGCCGGAATACCGACCAGCGTGGCGAACAGTATCGCCCACAAAATCGCCCCTGGAATGCGGCGCGCCTGCAGCGCAATGGCGAGGAATAACCCGCAGAGCGCCACCAGCGCGCCCGGTGCGAGGAAGTCGCCTAACATCAACGAGTTGGTTTTGGCATTCGCCAGCACCAGACCGGCATTACGAAAACCGAGTACCGCCACGAACAGGCCAATGGAGGCCGTTAGTCCGAGCTTTATCGACTGGGGAACGGAACGCGTCACCACTTCGCGCAGACCGAATTTGGTCAGCAGGAAGAACAGAATACCCGACCAGCAGGCGATGCCCAGCCCAATCGGCCAGCCAATATTTTCGCTTCCGGCAAGCGTCACGCCGACCAGCACCGAACCGCCGATACCCGGGCCGACGATAAACGGCAGGTTGGCGTAGAACGCCATCAGCAGCGTACCGCCGACAAACACCAGAATGGTGCCGGTGGTGGCCGCGCCTTTATCCATGCCGCCCACGGCCAGCAGGCCTGGAATGACAACTAACAGATAGGCGGCGGCGAGAAAACCGGTGACGCCCGCCAGACATTCGGTTCGTAGTGAACTGCCGCGCGAATAGAGTGCAAAACGGCGTTCCAGCCAGCTCCCGGAGGTGGATGATTGAAGGGTGTTATCGGCCATTGCGTGGCGCTCCCATGATTATTGTTGTGTAGTGTGTTGTGACGAAATGACCGGATCGACAATCTGTCGCGTGGTGCCGTCGGTCAGCCCTAAATCGGTTAAATGCGGCCCGGCGTTACAGGCAAGGCAGGTTCCTTCAATCGCTTTAAATACGCGGTACGGCGGCTCCCAGTCGGCCACTTCGGCGCTCAAATCGCGCAGCTTGCGGAACGCGGCGGCCAGCTCTGCGGCCGGCTGGTCAGAGAGCATGCCGGCAATCGGCATCGCCACGTGGGCAAGGATCTGCTGATTCTGCGCCAGCGCCATGCCGCCGCCGGAGGCGATAAGCTGATTGGCCGCCAGCGCCATGTCATCGGCATTGCGCCCCAGCACCACCAGATTGTGCGAATCGTGCGAGTAGCTGGTGGCAATTGCGCCGCGCAGTTCACCCCAGCCTTCTAACAGTGCAATCTGCGGAGTCGCTTCATGGCGACCGTGACGGTGCTTGACCCAAATCAGGCTAAAGCCCGCCGGAATTTGTACTTTACCGTCGCGGATTTCGACATCCACTTCGCCCCATTGGGTAAAGCGCGCGCCGCGAATGTGACGCAAACGGGCGACGCCGTGGTCGATATCGCCGACCCGCAGCGCAAAATCCTCGGCGCTGAGTGGCGCTAAGCGCAGGGTATCGCGCGGCGGCGTCACGCCGTCGGCAGCCGCAATTGGCGTCAGCAGCTTGCCGTCACGGGCAATTTGCTTACCGGCGACATACACGGCGCGCGCCTCAAGCTTATCCAGCGAGTCAAAGACCACCAGATCTGCGCGACGCCCGGCGGCAATCAGCCCCAGGTCGTTACGCTGCAGACGGATAGCGGCGTTGAGCGTGGCGAAGCGCAGCACGTCGGTGGCGTTCAGCCCGTGTTCAATCAACAGATTCAGCAGGGCGATAATGCCGCCTTTCTCCAGCAGCATGTCCGGCGGCACGTCGTCGGTACAGACGGTGATTTGTGAGGAGAGGTGCGGCAGCGTTTTCAGCGCCTTGACGATATCCGGCAGCAGGTAAGGGTGCGAACCTCGGATCTCTAAGGTTAACCCGGCGCGTAGTTTTTCCAGCGCATCGTCGGCGGACGTCAGTTCGTGATCGGAGGTGACGCCGGCGGCGAGGTAGGCTTGTAAATCGGCACCGCTCAGGCCGCGCGCGTGGCCCTCAATCAGCTTGCCGCTGTTGAGCCCGGCCTGCACGATTTCCTGCATACGGCAGCTACCGTGCAGCACGCCATGCATGTCCATCACTTCCGCCACGCCGCGCACTTCCGGCCAGCCGAGCATGGTTTCCATTTCCGCTCCGGCAAAATCAGCGCCGGACATCTCCAGCCCCGGCGTTGACGGCACGCTAGAAGGTGCCGCCACCATCACCTGTAAAGGCAGATGACGGCTGGCTTCGACGGCGTAACGCACGCCAGCGACGCCGAGTACGTTAGCGAGTTCGTGCGGATCCCAGAATACAGCGGTGGTGCCCTGTGCCAGTACGATTTCGGCATAGCGTTCCGGCGGCAGGTGCGAGCTTTCGAGGTGAACGTGAGTATCCATCAGGCCCGGGGAGAGGAACACGCCCGGCAGCGAATGGTGTTCAAGCGTATCGTGGCGGCTGCCGCGCGGATGCACGCTGGCAATCATATCGCCAACAATGCCGACATCGGCGTCACGGATTTCGCCGGTGGCCATATCAACGATTTGGGCATCGGTAAGCAGAAGATCGAACGGAACTTCACCGCGGGCGGCCTGGACGGCGCGGCGGCGGTTTTCAGCATTGCTGGACATAACAACTCCGGCGCAGGGATAATGAGCGCTACTTTAGGGGCAGAGCAAACGGTTGCCCAGATGAAAAAATTTATCACCTGATAACTTCGGCTTATCCTGGGTGATCGTCTCGAGTGAAGCTCAACATGACCGAACCCTGGCAGCGGCTGCCCGCGCTCTCGCTAAAACAGTTGCAGTATTTTGTCACGCTGGCGCAGCTGCGTCACTTTACCGATACCGCCAATCGGTTGGCGATTAGCCAACCGGCGCTCAGCAGCGCGCTGCGCCAAATTGAAACGGTGATCGGCGGCAAGCTGGTCAACCGTACCGCCTCCGCGGTGACGCTCACCGAGCTGGGTGCGGCGATTCTCCCTCATGCCCAGCGCGTGCTCAGCGTGGCGCAGATGGCGTTTGAGGACATCGAGCAGATCGTGGAAGCGGGCGGTGACGGCACGGTGCGTATTGGGCTGATTCCGTCGGTGAGCTCGCTGCTGTTTCCGCTGTTGCCTGACGCGCTGGCGCAGGCGTTTCCGCGTCTGCGGGTCGAGTTTCACGACCGGACTAACGATGCTCTGGCCCGCGACCTGCAAAGCGGCCAGATTGATTTTGGCGTTGGGGCAATTGACAGTTCTCTGCCGGAAGAACTCCAGCTTTTCCCGCTGCGTGAAGACCCGCTGGTGGCGGTGCTCCACGTTGACGATCCGCTGGGTGGGCAGCCGCATCTGCCGTGGAAGCTGCTGGCAGGGCGCGATATCGCCATGTTCTCGAAAGGCAATATCCAGCGTCTGGTCGGCGCGCTGGTCGAAAGCCAGCGGCTGACGCTCAATACCCGCTATCAGGTGGATTACATTGAAACGCTGTACGGGCTGGTGCGCTCAAAGCTGGCGGTGGGTATTTTGCCGCAGCTTTACACCACCCATTTGCAGGACCCTGCGTTACGGGTTGCTCAACTGCAACAGCCCGCGCTGACCCGAACCGTGGCGCTGATGCGCGGCCCGCAGTCGTTGCCGCCGATGATTGAAGCGTGCTTCGCGCTGCTACAAAAGCAGCTACGTGAGGGCGAGGTGGCGTAAGTTTTTCCGGCGAGGCTCGGGCCAACGATGCATCGCCGCTATTAGCTTTTACCTCTTTCACTATTCACCCCTATGTTTGAACCGCCAGGGCCAACGCAAATGTGGCGGCCTTAACAAATTTCATCTTTTTTCCTTCGGCTGTTCGGCCAAATAAGTATGAAAGTCATCACAAAACTTCGTCCTTTTATGAACTCGCTCGCTTTTTTATCGACGTTATAGAAGACGTTTCCTCCTGTGAGCGGAAATGGGCTGTCTGTTTGTCGGCGTAATAAGGCTTAGTATCAGCTCAACCTAATTACGGTGTTATCCCAGCTAGCCGCTGGGGATAAGGGAGACTGCCATGCTCATTGCTCGGGAAAATATTTTTCTCAACCAAAGCTTCAGCGATAAACAATCCGTTTTTCGTTTTCTAGCCAGCCATGCGGTAAAACAGGGCTGGGCCGAAAACGCGCAGAAAATTGAAGCGGATCTCTGGGAACGAGAGAATCAATACTCTACTGGCTTCGAAAATCAAATAGCCATTCCACACGCTAAAACGGCCAATGTTTCTCACGCGGGGATTATCTTTATTCGCCTGCAGCAGCCGATTGACTGGGAGAGTCTCGACGATCAGCCGGTACAGATTATTTTTGGTCTATTGGTGCCTGAGGCCGGCGCCAAATTATTGCATTTACAAATTATTAATAGCCTCGCAAGCCAAATCGTTGATGACGAATTCAGAGATCGGCTGTTCGCCGCGAACGATGAAGATGAGTTATTTCAATTTATGCAATCACGCATCGAGATTGAGGAGCAGATATGAATATTGTCGGGGTGACATCTTGTATTGCTGGCCTGGCCCATACGCCGATGGCGGCGAAAATGCTGGAAAAAGAGGGCAAACGGCTTGGGCATCAGGTCAAAATTGAACAGCAGGGAGCCATGGGCATCATGGATCGTATTTCCGTGCAGGATATTGCCGAGGCTGATTTTGTGCTGATCGCTGCCGATCGCACCATTGAGGAAGAGGAACGTTTTGCCGGGAAAACCATTATCCGGGTCAAGATTGGACAATGCGTCAGCCACGCAGCGGATGTAATTACCAAATGCGTGGCAGCGGTTGAGTCTCGTCGCAATAAATAACATGGGTGATGTCATGAAAAAGATAATGATAGACCTGAAAAACCATGTAATGACCGGGATTTCTTATGCTTTACCGGTGATTATTGCCGGTTCCCTGATGGTCGCCGTGGCTAAAATTATTGGTCTTGCCGTCGGCGAACCCAACCTGGATGCCTTTGCCAAAAGCAGCGGTCTGATGAACTGGCTGTTCATGACTCAGGATGCTGGCTTCAAGATTATTGGTTTAATGAACTACGTGCTCGGCGCGTACGTCGCTTATTCAGTTGCAGGGAAAAAAGGGCTCGCCGCGGGGTTTACCTCCGGGCTGATTGCCTCGCTCACCGGTTCGGGTTTCCTTGGTGCGGTGGTGGGTGGCCTGCTAGCCGGTTATTCCTCGGAGTGGGTGGCGAATAAAATTCGCATTACCGGTTCGGCCTCCAGCTCGGTACCGCTGATTATTCTGCCGTTTATTACCGTGGGGTTGCAGGTACTGATAATGCTGCTGCTGCTCGGTGATGTGCTGAGCTGGATCAATACCGAGTTGATGGCCTGGGTAAAGCGGATGACCGAAGACGGCACCAGCACGGTATTGCTGGCGGCGGTATTGGGCGGGATGATCTGTTTTGATCTGGGCGGCCCGGTCAACAAGGCGGCATGGGGGACGGCGAATGTCCTGTTTCTTAATGGCGTTTACCTGCCCGCGATTCTGGTCAATGTGGCCATTATTATTCCGCCGTTAGGCTACGCCGCCGCTCGCTTTTTACGACCCAACAATTTTAACCAGACGCTCAAAGAGGCCGGTAACGGCGCGGTGATTATGGGCATCCTGGGTATTTCTGAAGGTGCTATTCCATTTACCCTGCGAAACCCGGCACGCCTTATTCCGGTGAATGTCGTGGCTGGCGCATTGGGCGCGGTGACGGTGGCGCTGTTTAAAGCTTATCCCATTATGCCGCCGCTGGGCGGGCTCTATGGTGGTTTTACCGTAGGACATCCGTGGGCTTATTTCCTCGGCGCACTGGTTGGCACTGCGATTATCGCGCTCGGCGCGAATATCCTGGTGGACTTCAACGATGAAGAACCGCGGGATAAATCCACGACGCCAACGTCCGACGAAGAGATTGAAATTAAATTCGACTAAATAGATGCACTTTGCGTGGGGGAGTTGTGGGATGAAAGAGAAAGTGGTCCATATTTATAGCCATACTCACTGGGATCAGGAGTGGTATTTTACTTCATCGCGTTCGCGTATTTATCTCTTTAATCACGTGAAGAATGTTATTCGCGTGCTGGAGAATGACGATGATTTTTCCTGCTATCTGTTGGATGCGCAAAGTGCATTAATTGAAAGTTATTTGCAGTGGGCGCCGGAAGATAAAGAGCGGCTGTATGCGTTAATTGCTGCCGGACGTTTGCTGACCGGGCCATGGTACACGCAAACAGACCAATTGGTTATTCACCAGGAATCGGTGGTGCGCAACCTGTGGTATGGCATGAAAATAGCCCATGATGCCGGGGGCGCAATGGCGCTTGGCTATGTTCCGGACTGTTTTGGTCAGGGCGGTAATATGCCGCAGATTTATACCCAGTTTGGCATTCACCACGCGTTGTTCTGGCGTGGCATTGCCGATAACACCCTGCATGAGACGGAGTTTTGTTGGCAAGGGGATAACGGCGATAAGGTTTTCGCCGTACAGATGCCGTGGGGCTACCATTATGGCGGCCTGTTGGATGAAACAGCGGAAACCATGACGGCTTTTTTAAACGAAAAAATGGCGCCGATTGAAGCCCGCAGCGCCCGCAAGAATCTGCTGTATCCACACGGTTTCGACCAGGCACCAGTCCGTGAAAATCTGCCGGAATTAGTTGCCCGGTTTAACGCCTGCGATAGTGCTCGTCACTATCAGATTGCTAGCCCGTTCGATTTTGTCAGCGCATTAGAGCAAGAAACGGCAGGCGATGTGCGGGTGCTGCAAGGTGAATTGACCGAAGGAAAACACTCGCGGGTACATAAGACGATTTTCTCCTGCCGGGCCGATTTAAAGCTGCTTAACAATGAGATTGAGGCGCTGTTGGTCAATACGCTTGAGCCGATTCTGGCCATCAGTCGCAGTCTGGGGCATGACTACCCGGCAAGAATTATCGCTGATATCTGGAAGCTGATGTTTTTCAATGCGGCGCACGACAGCATCGGCGGCTGTAATAGCGATGACACCAACCGGGATATCGCGGCTCGCTATAAGCAGGCGCGAGATCTGGCGATAAACCTGCTGGAGCTGCACACCCGGCAAATTGCCATCCGCACGCCATGCGAACACGATTACCGTTTGACGGTATTCAACCCGCTCACCCACGCGGCGACGCCGCAGATAACCTTCGAAGCCTGGCTGCCCGGCTTGCCGTTTATCCTGCGGGATGCGGCGGGCCACGCCATCCCTTATGTGATTGAAGAGCAAACGGATCTGACGGACTATGTGCTGAACCAGACTATTCGGCTTAATCCGGGTAAATCCTACGTTAAACCACAGCGGGTCTATCGTAGCAAAGTCACGGTCAACAGCAGCGCTTTACCCGCGTTGGGCTACACCAGCTGGCATCTGGATTTCAGCGCCAATGGCGAAAGCGAGACGCGCCGCGACAACCTGTCGTCTATTGAAAATGCGTTCTATCGTATTGATGTTGAAAAAAATGGCTTACTTACCATTACCCATAAACCGAGCGGAAAGCGCTATGAACGGCAGATGTTGCTGGTGGAAAACGGCGATGACGGCGATTCCTATAATTATTCGCCGCCGCGCAAGGATCTGTGGGTGACTTCAGAGCATTGCCTGATGTCGCACGCGAGGGAGATCAATGCGTTAAAGCAAACGCTCAATCTGAATTATGCCCTCAAGGTACCGGGCGATTTAGCCGCGCGAGCGCAGGAAATAACCGATGGTCTGATGCCGGTGGCGGTTACGGTGACGCTCCAGCAGGACGCACTGATTCGCTTTACGGTCGAGGTCGATAATCAAGTGCTTAGCCATCGCCTGTGCGTGCATTTTGCTACCGATATTTTGGCCAATGTCTCCTATGCGGATCAGCTGTTTGGCGTGGTGACTCGGCCGGTACAGCTCAGCAATGCGCTGCGGGTATGGGAAGCCGAGAACTGGCACGAGAAGCCGATTGCCATGGAGCCGATGCAAAGCTACGTCAATCTGCATGATGACAGCCACGGTTTTACCCTGCACAGCAACGGGGTCCGTGAGTACGAAATTGTTGGCGATAACTTCGATACCCTCGCCGTGACCTTGTTCCGCTCGTTTGGCTACATGGGTAAAGCGGATTTGCTCTATCGTCCTGGAAGGGCCTCAGGCGAGACGGTAGTTGCCACCCCGGATGCGCAGTTGCTGGGGACGCTCTCCTTTAGCTTCGGCTGGCATATTGACAACGGCAGGTTTGATGACGCCCAGCACGCGAAAATCTCAAAAGCGTACCTGACGTCGTTCCCGGTATATCAGGACAGTGATTTCCTGAATGGTCGCCTGCGGTTTTGTTTGCGCGATGAGGCGCGGATTTATCCAGCCCATTACAGCTTGCAGTCGCTGCCTGATACGCCGCAGGATGCGCAGCTGAGCGTGGTCAAATGTGCCGAGAATGGGGAGGGGCTGATTTACCGTTTCTATAACCCGAACCTGGAGACCGTTGTGACGATCCCCGCGCTGGATAAGGCTCGCTGCGTGCTGCTGGATGAAAAAACTCCGGCTGCGGAAAGAACGGTGCTCAAGCCAAATGATCTACAGACCCTGTACGTTGACATGACCTGAAGAGAGAAAGATGAGACTGTTCACCAATAAGCGCGTCAGAGATATCTTTATCCATATTGCTCAGGGCACGGCCACCCAGGTGTCACTGGCAAAAGCGATGAATGTCTCTACCAGAACCATCCGTAGCGACCTTAAAGCGCTAAGCGATATTCTTGCCGACGCCGGGAACAGTCTTATCTACGATCGCAAGAAAGGCTTTTTTATTCAGGTGGATAATCCTGAAAGCCATCATCATTTGCTTGAACAGTCCCAAAAACCGTGGATAGAAACGCGCTCCACCGCTGAACGCCGTCGCGCATTGCTGACGGCACTGCTGCGCCAGGATGGCGAGGTGGAACTTGAGACGCTGGAATCGACGTGGTTTATCAGTATCTACACGCTGCGCCACGATATTGCGCTGCTCAGGCGCCACTTTGATCTCTATGGGATTGTGATTCACAGCGAAAAAAACGACCGCTTTCGGCTGCAGGGCAGCGAAATCGCCTTACGACGCTGCATGTACGATATTTTACTGCGTGCCAGAGAGGCTGAGAAGGATGACTACGCGCTGTTTGATACGCCGGTTGAGATTGCTGAAATTAAGCAAGCGTTGAGCCGCTACATTGTTGAACATGGGCTGACGGTTAGCGATGTAAATCTGCGCTTTCTGGCGCTTATCTGCGGGATTAGCGTGCAGAGAATGCAGCGCGGCAACTGGCTGTTGGACTATCAATTTGACGCCTGCGATCCACGCTTAAAGCAGGTCGCCGGTGAAATTTCCCAGCTACTCTCTTCGGAGAGTGCCGCGATACCGCAAAGCGAAGTGGACTATCTGGCGATGAACCTCGCGGCGTTTTGCTCTCATCCTAACGATGCTGCGCCACCGCCTGACCCCTGTGCCGCCGAACAGGCGGTGATGAATCATTTCCTCAGCTACGTCAGCGCGTCGTGGTTTTGCGACGTGTTTTACGATGAACCATCACGCGCTAGCCTGCTCAACCATATTAAAGCGATGCGCATTCGGGTGAATAATGGCATTACGATTATCAACCCGCTGATTGAACAGATTAAGCGTCATTATCCGCTGATGTATGAGATGACTCTCGCCGCGTTTAGCGAGCTGGAGCATTTTTTTTCCGGCACGATCAGCGACGATGAGATTGGCTACCTGGTGATGCATATCGGGGCCATTCTTGAGGAAACGCAACTCGAAAATACTGATAATCGGCTGAGCGCACTGATCGTGAGCGAGCAGGGGACGGCTTCCACCCGCCTGGTGTGCCAAAAAATTACCCGCATGTACCCGCATCTGACCATTACGCGCAGCGTATCGGTAGAACAATACAAAGCCCTGGAAAACGTTGATGAGAGAATTGTCATTAGCCTGGTGGCGGTGGAGGAGAAAAATCGTAAGGTGATTCACCTGCCGCCGCTCCCGGAACGCTGGCAGCTGGAAAATATGAAGTACTTCCTGAACCCGCAAACACCGCCACCGGAAGCTATGGTGAACTATTTCTCTGCGGACCATTTCTTTATTTTCGCGAGCCAGACGCACAGTAAAGCGTCGTTACTGCCATTTCTGTGCGCGCAGCTTGCGCGGCAGGGGCGCGTGGACGAGCACTATCTGGATTCGGTGCTGGAGCGTGAAAATCGGGCATCGACGCTGCTGGATGACAAGATCGCTATTCCCCATCCGCTAGGGCTGGTGGCGCTAAGTACGATGGTGACGGTGGCGGTATTCCCCGACGGTATCGAGTGGGATGCGGGAAAAACCGTGAAGCTGGTCTTTATGCTGGCGGTCAGCGAGGACGCATTCGTGGATAGCATGCTGATTTACGACTATCTGACCAATATTCTGGACGATGATGTCATTGATGCTTTAAGCCAGTGCGGTGATTACGCGGAATTTATGGCGTTATCGCAACGGTATTTTTTATAGCTGGCGGGTGTACGTAAAAAGGGGGCGCAATGCCCCCTCTATAAATCAGATTATTTCTGGGTAACGGTCAGCATACCGTTATCGCGGCTATGGGCTTTATTCCACGACGCGCTTTCGATACCTTCCGCATTCATACTGACGGAGATAGTGTAGCCTGCACCGTGAATTTCATAGAAATTCGCATTAATGCGTTTCACCGTCGCTTTTTTACCGTTAACGGTGGCGGTGAAAAAGCCATTAGAGAGGGTGGCTTTCAGGACGTTAGAGGAGAGGGTCGCTTCACGCATAGGATCGGCTACGTGCGCCGCCTGGGCGTGCTGCTCGGCGGTGGCATTAGCGGCGTTAGCATAGGCGGCCGAAAGAGCGGCATTATTTATACCCTGCTGTCGGTTCTGCTCAGATAAATAGCATGTGTCTTTTGAAACACCTTGTGCTTCACATGCTGCCATTCGTTGTGCTGGGGAACTGCAGCCAGCAAGAAATACGGTACTCACCAGCCCCGCTAACACCATCAATTTTACTTTCATCATTAACCTTCTTTATTACTAAATATGTCCAGAATTATCGTTGACGCATTCTCATTACTATTTTTGTGGGAAAAAGAAATTAATTTATTTTCCCTGGTGCTATTACAGGTCACTGTCGCTGGAAGTTATCGATATCATATTATTAGATACGACAACGATAAAAACAGCGCTGGCAACCAATGCAATTGGGACAATCGCATCAGCAATAATGAGTTTGAACATTGGTTATCTATCAGTGCGGCAAACTTAACCTGTGTGCTTTTTTTATAACGCGAAGCAACTATCAGGCAAGTCGACTATGCAGATCTTGATTTAGATCATGCATGGAATCGAAAGCTAAAGAGGGTGTTTTTAAAATGGTGACTATTGTTATTTTACTTATTAAACAATTACTTATCTGTATTTTTATGGTTTCTATTGAATGAGAATTAATTTTATTTGAAAGTTCTTCTGGTCTTTATTCTGGTGGATTTTAATGATTTTATTCGATTTTTTATTTCCTCTGTCTGTTATTTGATCACCCGAGAGGGAGTTATTTTATCTTTCAAATGAAAGAATTAACCCAAGGGACAGATTTTTCTTAAATTACTATTGTTAATTAATGTTTAAATATTGGTTTGATTAACTCATGGCGATGATTAAATTCTGATATCTTAATTTAAGACAGATAATGATGACCGAGATCTTCCAGCGTAACAGAGAACAGACCATGCTACAGGCTCACTGCAAGCCTATCTTTAAGGCGATGGACTACATCAGCCAGAATCTCCATCTGAATCCAACGTTGAAAGACGTTGCGGATTCCGTCGCGCTTTCAAGCTTTCACTTTCACCGACTTTTTCGGACGCAGGTTGGTGAAACGGTTGCCGCGTTTACCCGACGACTGCGGATGGAAAGGGCCGCAGCATGGTTGCTGGCGTTCCCGCAGGAAGATATCACCGGACTGGCACTGCGGATTGGTTTTTCCAGTTCGCAAAACTTCGCCAAAGCGTTTCGTGCACATTTTGCGGAATCACCGGGAGAATTTCGCCGCCGTCACATTCTGGCAACAAATAGCAAGCCAGGAAACGTCGCCGCGGTAAAAAGCCCTTATTCTCATTTCGCTGACCCCGGCATCGGTCTGCTGGCTGCACAAATAACCCAGCTTCCTGCTCGTCGGGTTGCCTATATGCGAAGATTTGGCCCTTATGGCAAAGAGACTTGCCAGCAAACACATGGGGATCTGTTGGCCTCGTTGCCGGCGCTAACGCCGTCGCAGCCCGCAGGGACACTTTGTGTTTACTGGGACGCCCCGGAAATCACCTCCGCATCACGTTGCCGGACGGATGTCGCCGTTGAAATTGGCAGCACTGAAAAGACCGGAAGGGGTATCGCGGTACAGACATTGTTGGGAGGAACCTACGGTGTGTGCAAATTTGCGGTATTTGAAGAGCAGCTGGAGCAAGCATGGGATTGGGCATTTTCATGGATAGCCGCCCGTGGGTTTATTAAAAGTGATAAGCCTTGTTATGAGTATTATTATAATGAAACTGATGTCTCACGAAATTATTATGTCTTTGATATCTGTATTCCTTTGCAGACAACACCGGAAGAATAATGCTTAAACAAAATAATAAATGAGTTTATTCGCAACGCAACGGAGTTAATAATGAAATTCTCTAGGCTTTTTCTGGTGTGCGCACTGGCTGCTACCTCTTTATCTGTTTTAGCGCAGCAGGAAACTACCACGCTTATTTATGGCGGAGAAATTTACAGCGCCGATCCCGGTAATCCCCACCCGCAATCTATTGCCATTAAGGGGAGTAAAATCATCGCTGTCGGTAACTATCATGATGTACTGGCTCAGGTGGGACAGGATGCGACGCACCTGGATCTGAAGGGGAAGTATCTACTACCCGGCCTCATTGATAGCCATGCTCACGTGGCCTATGCCGGATTCCAGACGGTGACGCTGGCTTTCCCGGATGGCATGAAAGATATCACCGCGATTGAGAAATTTGTTGCTGACAATAAAAATAATAGCCAAAGAGATCTCAATGGCGTGCAGTTTTACAGTAATCTCAACCTGGATTACTGGAATAATATTTCTTTGCTGTCCGCAGTATTTAATGCCGATGAATATAAAGATATCCCGGTTGTATTAGCTGGCTCTGATGCGCATACCGGTTGGGCCAATCAGGCTATGCTCCGAAAAGCAAATTTAACGGATGATATGCTGGGCACCGCCGAACCGGGTATTAAAGCAGGAGTCGGATTAACGGCGAGTGGTAAAATTAACGGTTTTGTCGCTGAAGGCGCGTGGGATTATGTACTCAACGCGATTCCCCCTGTGGATGATAATAAAATCGCACAGGGCATCCTCGCTGGGACCCAGGAGATGAATCGCTTTGGTATCACTGCGTGGATGGATCCCATCAGCAATGTCCGTCCGTTGGCACCGGTGTTTAATGCGCATCCCGGGCGTCACGATGAAGGATTATTGCCGGCTTACACGACTCTCGCCGAAAAGGGCAAACTTAATGGCCATGTGACCGCACTGGCACTGGTGAATATCCACTCTACGCCAGCGGCGATTGACGATGTGGTTGCTCTGCGGGATAAATTCTCCCACACGCCGGATGTGCGACTCGGCGGGATCAAGATTTTCCAGGATGGGGTGATTGAGTATCCGGCGCAGACGGCGAAATTGAGCGAAGCTTATCTTAATCGACCGGGTTACAGCGGTGATAACACGCTGGATAAAAGACAATATTGCCAACTGATTGCTAAAGCGGATGCGGAACATTTGATTGCGCACTTTCATGCTATTGGCGACCGTGCCGTATCGGAAGCGCTCGATGGCATAGCCTGCGCTCGTCAGCAAAATGGCGAGAGTGGCGTCATGCACAGCATCACTCATCTGGAAGTGGTGGGCCCGCAAAGTCTACCCCGATTCCAGCAACTGAATGTTGCGGCATCCATGCAACTGTTGTGGGCTGGGAAAGACGTGGCGTCTACAACGTTGATTGACGGCAAAGTACCGGCCCCATTGCTCAAACACCTGTACCCGGCGGGCGATTTATACCGCCATCATGCGCTGATTGCCGGGGCCAGCGATTGGCCCGTCTCCAGCCCAAACCCCTTGCTGGCAATTTATACGGCGGTAACGCGAATGGGTGAAATGGGGGAGTTGCCGCCGGCCAGCGAGAAAATGCATCGCGAAGCCATGCTGCAGGCGTACACCTTGAATGCGGCCAAAGTCATTGGGCGGGACAAAGAGATTGGTTCGATTGAAGCCGGAAAAAGCGCAGACTTTGCGGTATTTGATCGTAATCTGGAAAACGTCAGCATTGAGAAACTGCGGGATGCCAAAGTTGTGTGGACGATGTTTGAAGGTAAACAAGTTTACCCAGCTCAATAAAGGAAAACATTAGCCATGATAATTATCAGGTCTTCATTTGGGGGCCTGATGATTGATCGTGTTTTCTATTTCGGTCTCAAAAGTGTGCGGTACTAAAATAGGGGGATTGACATTGCCAGCCGTATTCTTTTGGTCAGGAATGAACAATAGACTTGCTCTTGAAATAATTTTCGGTTGATTAGCGATGGCGCGGTGTTTGTCGGAGATGGCTGTTATCCGGCTCTTCGCGGATAGTGGCCTTCGATATTTCTTCATTTATCGCCTCCTCTAAATGACTCTTTTCATTGTATAGTGGCCTGAACCTGTACTATCTTTAACCATGAGTGCAGGGCGTAGTAGCGCTAATGGGCGACAGATAACTATCGTAAACATAGTTGTACTTATTCTTATATTCAGGCCATTAATTTCTCTATGGAATCGAATTCTCACGCGCCGTTGAGCAGTTTTATCGATCTCATGCTGGATGCTGTTTTTGCCGTTGATGCTCATGCCAATATCGTTTTTGCGAGTGCGTCATGCGAACGTATTTTTGGCTATACGCCGAAAGAAATGATTGGCAAAAACATGTTTGACATGATGCTACCGGAAGATCGGGAAATAACCCGAAACTCGGTGGTGGCCGTCATGTCGGGTAATCCTCAGTTTCATTTTGAGAACCGTTACGTTCATAAGCATGGGCACGTGGTGAATATCATGTGGTCTGCACGTTGGTCAGAGGCCGATCAGTTGCGTATCGGCGTGGCTCGCGATGTCACCGAGCGTAAACGATCCGAATCATTACAGTCCGCGCTTTATTCCATTTCCGAAGCTGCGCATACCGCTGAGGATTTACTCAAGCTATTCCAGCGTATTCATGAGATTGTCGGCACGCTGCTGCCCGCCGATAACTTTTCGGTCACGCTCTACGACGATGAAACGGCTCAACTGAGCTTCCCCTATCACGTGGATGAGTTTCTGGAGACACCCGATCCTTTCACCTTGATCCCCGGAACGTTGTATGCCGAGGTGATTCATACCGGCCAACCGCTGCTGCTCACGCCAGAGACCACGGCTGCTCGCCTGGAAGAACTGCACATCTCCTTTGGTATGAATCCGCTATGCTGGCTGGGCGTTCCGCTTAAGTCGCATAAAGGCACGATTGGTGTCCTGATGGTCAAAAGCTACCCGGGCGGGGTGTGCTACAACGAGCGGGATCAGGAGCTACTGCAATTTGTGTCGACACAAATCGCGACGGTCATTGAGCGTCAGCAGATGCAGGCTCGGTTGCAGCATATGGCGCAGTACGATCAACTCACCGATCTGCCAAACCGTAGCTTATTGCACGACCGCCTGAAATCCGCGCTTTCGACCGCTCGCGGCGAGCACGGTCAATTATCCTTGCTGTACATTGATCTCGACAAATTTAAACAGGTCAACGATACGCTGGGTCATGGTATTGGGGATCTGCTGCTGCAAGAGACCGCCTTGCGTCTCAAATCTTGTGTGCGCGAATCGGATACCGTTGCCCGTGTCGGTGGCGATGAGTTTGTGATTTTGATTCAGGGGACGTTACTACCCCAATTTTCGGCCCTGGTGGCGGAAAAGATTGCCGATGCCTTCAATGCGCCATTTATTCTTGATGGCCACCGTTTGACCATCATGCCCAGCATCGGGATCGCACTTTATCCGCAACACGGTAGCGACGAGCGCCAGCTTGTCGAATATGCCGACAAAGCTATGTATTTAGCCAAAAATGGCAAGCGGTAATCGATGGTTTATCAGCGGCACCGGTAGCCTTTAGCGCTTGTCTGCCGGGCTTGCTGCTGGCATTATCCTCATTACGATTAACGGAAGGTTAATCGTAATCAATTGATTTTGATTTGAATGACTCGGGGTGCCCCATCAATGATGGGCTGAGAAATACCCGTACCACCTGATCTGGATAATGCCAGCGTAGGGAAGTCAGAGACCGACTGGTCATTGCTTCTTCGCGTTATGGCAGGAGCAAACCATGCAAGCCGACCTGCTTAGTCCCGCGCAACGAATCCGCGTTGCACACCTTCTTCATCAACACGCCCCCCTTGTCCACTGTATGACCAATGACGTCGTGCAGACCTTTACTGCCAACGTGCTGTTAGCGCTGGGCGCATCGCCCGCTATGGTGATTGATGCCGGTGAGGCCGCGCAGTTTTCCGCCATTGCCAGCTCGCTGTTGGTAAACGTGGGAACCTTAACCCAGCCGCGCGCGCAGGCGATGCGGGCAGCCGTTGAAAGCGCCAATCGTAGCGCTACGCCGTGGGCGCTCGATCCAGTAGCGGTCGGGGCGTTGAGTCTGCGCAGCGATTTTTGCCGCGAGCTATTGCTTTTGCATCCGGCGGCCATTCGCGGCAACGCTTCGGAAATCATGGCCCTGGCAGGGCTGAGTTCCGGCGGACGCGGTGTGGATACCACCGATACCGCCGCCGCCGCGCTTCCCGTCGCACAGTCTCTGGCGCGAGAAAGCGGGGCGATTGTGGTCGTGACGGGGGAAGTTGATTACATCACCGATGGTCAGCGCACGCTGGCAGCCCAGGGCGGCGATCCGCTAATGACGCGAGTTGTCGGCACAGGTTGCGCGCTGTCGGCGGTGGTTGCGGCATGCTGCGCCTTGCCGGGCGACCGGCTGGAAAACGTTGCTGGCGCCTGCGCGCTGATGAAATACGCCGGACAACAGGCGGCGAACGGCCGTGGGCCGGGGAGCTTTGTTCCCGCGTTCCTTGATGCGCTGTATGCCATAAATGAGGAGACAGCCGTATGAAACGGATTAATGCATTGACCATTGCCGGAACCGATCCCAGCGGCGGCGCGGGCATTCAGGCGGATCTGAAAACCTTCTCCGCGCTGGGCGCATACGGCTGTTCGGTAGTCACCGCGCTGGTGGCACAGAATACGCGCGGCGTGCAGTCGGTCTACCGTATTGAGCCCGATTTTGTTGCCGCCCAGCTCGACTCGGTATTCAGCGATGTGCGCATCGATACCACCAAAATCGGCATGCTGGCGGAGACCGATATCGTTGAGGCGGTAGCCGAGCGACTGGCGCGCTATCGCATTCAAAATGTGGTGCTGGATACGGTCATGCTGGCAAAAAGCGGCGACCCGCTTCTGTCTTCCTCGGCGGTGGAAACCCTGCGGCAGCGCCTGCTGCCACAGGTGTCGCTGATTACGCCAAACCTGCCGGAAGCGGCGGCATTGTTGGATGCGCCGCATGCGCGCAACGAACGCGAAATGCTCGAACAGGGGCGCGCGCTGCGGGCAATGGGCTGTGACGCGGTGCTGATGAAAGGCGGTCATCTGGACGACGCGCAAAGCCCGGACTGGCTGTTTACCGCTGAGGGCGAGATGCGCTTCACCGCGCAGCGAGTGGCAACTAAGAACACCCACGGCACCGGCTGCACGCTGTCGGCGGCGCTGGCGGCGTTAAGGCCACGGCATAATAGCTGGCAAGAGACGGTGCCGGTGGCCAAAGCCTGGCTGTCGCAGGCTCTGGCGCAGGCCGACTCGCTAGAGGTAGGCGAAGGTATTGGTCCGGTACACCATTTCCACGAGTGGTGGTAGTTTTCGCGCCGTTCGCCACCTATACTGGCTCAGGACTTATTGCCAGGAAATGATAAATGGAACAAGCGCATACCCGGCTAATCACGCAACTTAATGAGCGTATCGCAGCGGCGGATAACACGCCGCTGTATCTTAAATTTGCCGAAACGGTGAAGAATGCGGTGCGCAGCGGTGTGCTGGAGCATGGCAATATTCTGCCCGGCGAGCGTGATTTGAGCCAGCTGACGGGAGTGTCCCGCATTACCGTGCGTAAAGCGATGCAGACGCTGGAAGACGAGGGTGTGGTCACGCGTGCTCGTGGTTATGGAACGCAAATCAATAATATTTTTGAATATTCATTGAAAGAGGCGCGCGGTTTTTCCCAGCAGGTGGTGCTGCGCGGCAAAAAGCCGAATACCTTATGGGTGAACAAACGGATTGTTGCCTGTCCGGATGACGTCGCAACGCAGTTAGTGGTTGAGCCGCGTAGTGACGTCTTTTTGCTTAAGCGCATTCGCTATGTGGATGATGAAGCGGTCTCCATTGAAGAGTCCTGGGTGCCAGCACACTTAATTGATGACGCGGACGCAATTGGCGTGTCCCTTTATGACTATTTCCGCAGTCGGCATATTTTCCCTCAGAGAACGCGCTCCCGCGTCAGCGCGCGGATGCCGGATACCGAATTTCAGTCGCACATTAAGATGGATGAAAAAATACCGGTGTTGGTGATTAAACAGGTGGCGCTTGACCAACAGCAGCGGCCGATTGAGTACAGCATCAGCCACTGCCGCAGTGATTTATATGTCTTTGTGTGTGAGGAGTAATTCTTCGCGTGTCGGGCTACAGTCGCCGCCACGATGACCGACAACCCACGATGCGACGGCATTACCCAGCAGCACGGATTCACCCAGCGTCCAGCCGGACGCTAATCCAGCGAGCGTGCCCCCGGCGTGGCTGTCTCCGGCCCCGATGGTATCGACAACGTTGGTGGGAAACGGCGCGGCCAACCCCTGTTCCTGCTGGCTGAAATACCACGCGCCATCTTTATCGTGACGCACAATCAGCGGCGCGTTGAATTTCTCTATCCAGGCGTGGCCTAACGCCTGCGTTTTCGCGCTGAGATTGAATCTCTCAGCGGCAATCTCCGCCTCCTGGCGATTAAGCGAAACGATCGGCTTGCAGACCATGATCCGGTCCATCAGTCGCGCGGGGATATCTGCGATACGAGGGCCAAAGTCGATGAATGGCGTGACATCCGGCAGCCCTTCCAGCCAGTTCACCAGCAGTTCGCCGCAGGGTGACGATAACTGATAGCCGGAAAGTGACACCAGGCTGCCGGGTGCCACGGTAAGCCGCGCCAGCCAGTCGGCGTTCCACTGATTTTCCACGCCGCTAAAGGACATAAATGTGCGCTCGCCATCCGGCTCTACCAGCGCCAGACACCAGCCGTTATCTCCGGTCACGCCGTCTATTTTGCTGGCTAAGCCCTCTTTAGCGAGATTGTTGCGAATGATATCCGCCCACACGCCCTGGCCAATTGGCAGAGCGTTATCGGCCTGTACCCCCAGCCGTTTAAGGGCCACGGCGATATTCAGCGCACAACCACCAATATTGACGCTCTGCTGTTGCAGTTCAATGTCGCAACCGCGCCACGGCAGGGCGTAGGCGTCGGCAATAACATCAATGACCGCCGCACCAACTACGGTAATACGACGCTGGTTGCCCAGCGTTGGTAGCAGTGGAAGTAGGCTCATGATACCTCCCGTTGCTCTCTGTAACGGGCAAGAGCGGTGGCATATCGTTTGAAATCGAGGTGATTGACGTCATCAAGCTGCTGTTTTAACGATGGGTTGATGGCAGAAATACCTCCCAATGCGCCGCAAATGGCAGTTGCCATCGCGCCAATCGTATCGGTATCGCCACCCAGATTGGCACACAAAACGGCGCAACGGTTCGGGTCGCCCTGAGCCAGTTCAACCATCGCAATGGCGCAGGGTACGGATTCGATGGTGCTGGTCCCCGCACCAATCAGCTGGTAGAGCTGCTCGCTGGCAGATTCGACACCGTGGGCGTTGCGAACCACGCAGAGCGCCAGCTCCAGTCGTGCGGCTAGTGATGCACTAAACGTGGTAATACGCTTTTCCTGCGCCTGACGAGCAACGGCTGGCAGTGAATCAACAATGGCTGTCCAGCTATGGCCTTCGATGGCGCGTGAAATCGCCCAGGCAATCACTACGGCACCTGCAACGGCGAGGTCTGATTTGTGCGTTGGGCTGGAGGCGAGGGCGACTTCATCAATAAAGCTATCGAGATTTGTCGCGGGTAACAAACACCCTAACGGCGAGACGCGCATCGCAGCACCGTTGGTGACGCCATTATTCTCGAGATCTGCCACCGGTTTACCATCACGAATGGCGTTCAGCGCAATTTTGGAGGTTGGTCCGAGCACATTTTTATTGAAGGCATCGAACCCTTCTGCCCAGGCCAGAATATTGCGTCCGATAATGTCTGGGTTTATCTGCCCGTGACATTCCACAATGGCATCGGCAAGGCACAGCGCCATTGAGGTATCGTCGGTAAATTCTGCGCGGTTAAAGTAGCAGGCGGCGTTATTTTCTGCGGGGCCCGGCAGAAATTGGTCAATCCAGCCAAAATGCGCTTTCACGCGGCTACGCGGCCACAGTTCTGATGGCATGCCCATCGCATCCCCTAATGCCTGGCCGTAAAGCGCGCCGAGAATACGTTCTGCTTTCATTTCATGTCCTCTTGTGTCAATGCAGTATCGCGAGAGTCGCTATGCACCTTAATGGCGGCGATCTCTTTATCCGACTCGCGAAAGAAAATCATAAACAGCACGGCGATGATGGCTATCATAATGGCGCCGAAGCCCCACATCCCCGCCCAGTTGAAGGTCAGCCCATTCACCGGCTCTTTATAGGCAAACATTTTTTCCATCATTACCCCGCCAAGGCGATAGCCCAGCAGGCTGCCAAAGCCCTGACAGCAGAGCGTGATGAGCCCCTGTGCGGCGGTACGCATATGTACCGGGGCTTTTTTATCAACGTAGATATAGGCGGTAACGTAGTAAAAATCGTAGCTCACGCCGTGAAGCAAAATCCCCAGGAATAGCAGGGCGTAGGTGAAGTATTGTTCTGCACCACCGTAGACAAAAAAGCCATAGCGAATTGCGGCGGTGATAAGACCAAGTAATAGTACCTTTTTAATACCAAAACGCTTAGTGAAGAACGGCAGGGCCAGCATAAAGAAGATTTCAGAGAACTGACCAAGCGTCATCCAACCCGTCGCATTATGCATACCCACTTCGCTCAGGTAGCCGTTGGCAAAGATGTAATAGAACGCCAGCGGCATGGCGAACAGGAAAGAGCAAATGAAGAAGACGAGGAAGTTTTTGTCTCGCAGCAACACCAGCGCATCGAGCCCCAGCATGACTTTGAAGTCCATCTTGCCGGTACTTTTCGGCGGTGTATCGGGCAGCATGAGCGCAAAGACACCCAGCAGCAGGGAGCTGCCGGCGGTGATCAGCAGCGGTATATTGGTCGGGGAGATATCGCTGTATCCCATCATCTGGGGCAGGAATCCGCACACCAGGCCAGAAGCTATCCAGCCAATGGTGCCCATCACGCGAATACGAGGAAAATCGCGCTCTACATCCCCTATGTTGGCGAAAGCGATACTGTTGGTTAATGCGATGGTGGGCATATAGGTGAGTGAGTAGGCCAGCAGCAGCGGGAAGAAGCCACTGAAGGTTGTTTGCTGGGCAGCAAAATAGATCAAAATAGCGCCAGCGAACATCAATATAGCCAGAACTTTTTGTGCCGAGAAAAAGCGATCGGTTAGCGAGCCAACCAGAATCGGCGAAAGGATTGCCGCAATCGCCGTACAGGCATATGACCAGCCAATTTCACCGGCGGTAAATCCGCTTTTACTCAGCCAAAGCCATAACGGCACAAACCATGCGCCCCAGATAAACCATTCAATGAACATCATGAACGACAGCTTTACTGTAGTTTTCATCTTTAAATCCTTCATGACAGGTAAGGTACGCCACGACAATACCATTATGTAATACCTTTTAAATACCTTTAGGGTGAAACTTTGACCGCCTTAACACTTTGCTGTCCATGAATCGTGCCAGCAGATTGCACTTAAAAGTCACTTCATCATGGAAAAAACGCACAGACGCGACCAGACTTATTGCTGCCCTAAAATTCGGGCGGGACATTCAAGCCGACGCAACGTCGGCGCTTACGGGAGCATCGCTATGACTGATATTGCGCAGTTGCTTGGCAAAGACGCCGACAGCCTTTTACAGCATCGTTGTATGACCATTCCAGCCGATCAACTCTATTTACCCGGACACGATTACGTCGACCGGGTGATGGTCGATAACAACCGTCCGCCTGCCGTGCTGCGAAACATGCAGACGCTCTATAACCACGGGCGTTTAGCCGGTACCGGCTATTTGTCTATTCTGCCGGTGGATCAGGGTGTCGAGCACTCGGCCGGGGCCTCGTTTGCCGCCAATCCGCTCTATTTTGATCCGAAGAATATTGTTGAGCTGGCAATTGAAGCTGGCTGTAACTGCGTAGCCTCCACCTATGGCGTACTGGCCTCGGTATCACGCCGCTACGCGCACCGCATTCCATTCCTCGTGAAGCTTAATCACAACGAAACCCTGAGCTACCCCAACACCTTTGACCAGACGCTGTACGCCAGCGTCGAGCAGGCGTTCAACATGGGCGCGGTGGCGGTTGGGGCGACCATCTACTTTGGCTCCGAAGAGTCTCGCCGCCAGATTGAAGAGATTTCTGCCGCTTTTGAGCGGGCGCATGAGCTGGGGCTAGTGACCGTGCTGTGGGCCTATCTGCGTAACCCGGCGTTTAAGAAAGACGGCGTTGATTACCATGTTTCCGCTGACCTGACCGGTCAGGCCAACCATCTGGCCGCCACCATTGGCGCCGATATCGTGAAGCAGAAAATGGCGGAAAATAACGGCGGCTATAAAGCGGTGAACTTCGGCTATACCGACGATCGCGTCTACAGCAAACTGACCACCGATAACCCGATTGACCTGGTGCGCTACCAGCTGGCGAACTGCTACATGGGGCGTGCGGGGCTGATTAACTCCGGCGGCGCGGCCGGTGGTGAAACCGATCTGGCGGACGCAGTACGCACTGCGGTTATCAATAAACGCGCGGGTGGGATGGGGCTTATCCTTGGCCGCAAGGCGTTCAAAAAATCGATGGCTGACGGCGTTCAACTCATCAACGCCGTGCAGGATGTTTATCTCGATACCAAGGTTTCCATCGCCTGATTTCCTGTTAAATACCCGGTGGCGCAATGCTTACCGGGTATTACCTTGTTCACGCTTGTGCACTCGATAATTTATCTCAGTTGATCCTTCTCACATTCCCTGCCTCTTTTGTGAAAAACATCACGCCCCCCTGTGCGTTTGCACAAGAAACAGTCCCGCGTTAGCGGAAATTGTCCGTGGAAGCGCTGCTATTTTGTGCTTAGATTAGTGATGAAACGCCTTTTCAATTACCTGAAACCGGTTTATCAAATCGGTGTTGGACACAGGATTGTGGTGCGAGAAGCGCCATTTCGAATGTTGTACTAAGGACACATAATGAAAATTGAATCTGTAAACGTCACCGTCTTCCAGCATCCTACGCGCCGGGTCTCCGACAGCGCCGGGCACTCGCATCCTGGGCCTGAAAGCATGGCGAAAATGGCGATGCTGACCATTACCGCAGACGATGGCAGCAAAGGTTACTCCTTTGCGCCGCCGGAAATCGTGCGTCCGTTTGTGGTCAATACCTTCTTCCGCAAAGTGCTGGTGGGGCAGGACCCGTTTAACCGCGAGCGTATCTGGCAGGATCTGGTGCATTGGCAGCGCGGCAGCGCACATCAGCTTACCGAACGCGCGCTCTCTTTTGTTGAGCAAGCGCTGTGGGATCTCGCCGGTCGTAAGCTCAACATGCCGGTCTACAAGCTGCTGGGCGGCTACCGCGACAAAGTTCCGGCCTACGGCAGCACCATGTGCGGCGACGATTTACCCGGCGGTCTATCCACGCCGGAAGAGTACGCCGCATTCAGCGAAACTCTGGTGGCGCGCGGTTACAAAGCCATCAAGCTGCACACCTGGATGCCACCGGTCTCTTTCGCGCCAAACCCGAAAATGGATATCAAAGCTTGCGCCGCGGTGCGCGAAGCGGTCGGTCCGGATATCGACCTGATGATCGACGGCTACCACTGGTACAGCCGTACCGAAGCGCTGTGGATTGGTAAAGAGCTGGAAAAACTCAACTTTGCCTGGTTTGAAGAGCCGATGGAAGAAGACAGCATGTCGTCCTACGCGTGGCTGGCTGAGAATCTGTCGATTCCGATTATTGGCCCGGAAAGCTTTGGCGGTAAACATCACAGCCGCGCGGACTGGGTAAAAGCGGGGGCTTGCGACATTCTACGTGCGGGCGCCAACGGCGTGGGTGGCATTGGGCCAACCATGAAAGTGGCCGCGCTGGCGGAGTCGTTCGGCATGGATTGCGAAGTCCATGGCAACGGTGCAGCAAGCCTGGCGGCGGTAGGGGCGATTCGCAACTGTCGCTGGTACGAGCGCGGCCTGCTGCATCCGTTCCTCGACTACGACCAGCCTGCCGCCTACCTGAACAGCATCATCGACCCGATGGATGCCGACGGGTTTGTGCATTTGTCACAACGTCCAGGATTGGGCGAAGACATCAATTTTGACTATATCGAAGCCAACACCGTCAGCCACGACTGACACATAACAAATAAAAGATAGGCACGAATGGATTCGTCGCCTGTCGTACCCTACAGGCGACAGATAGATGAAAAAATCCTCCTTACTGGGAGCGTGTTTGCTCGCGCTCGCCATGACGATGGGGAGCGGGGCGGCGATGGCCAAAACGCCGCCCGATCAGCTCATTATCGGCATGAACATGAACAACCTTCTCACTCTCGATCCGGCCGCGATGACCGGTAACGAAGTGGTAGGGATTGTGGTCAACCTCTACGACTCGCTGGTGGAGCTCGATCCCGAGCAGCTCACCAACGTCAAACCGGCGCTGGCTAAATCCTGGGATATCAGCCCGGATGGCAAAACGCTGACTTTCCATCTGCAGGACAACGTGAAGTTTCACTCCGGCAATCCGCTGACTGCCGCCGACGTGGTGTGGTCGATGCGGCGCATTCTGCACCTCAACCTGGCGCAGGCGTCGGTGTGGAAGTCCTACGGTTTTAGCAAGAAGAACGTCGATAAGCAGGTGACTGCGCTGGACGACTACACCGTACAAATTGTCCTGCCAAAAGATAATGACCCGCAGCTGGTGATTTACTCGCTGGGTGCGCTGGGCAATCTCGGGGTGCTCGACAGCAAAACGGTGCAGAGCCACGAACAAGACAACGACTGGGGCAATCGCTGGCTGACTACTCATGAAGCCGGTTCCGGGCCGTTTATGCTGGAAACCTGGCAGGCTAAAGATGTGCTGCGCATGAAACGCAACCCGGAGTACTGGCGCGGCGAACCGAAGATGAGCCGCGTGGTGCTGCGTCACTTCCAGGAATCGCAGACTCTGCGGTTGATGATTGAGAAGGGCGACCTGGATATTGCCAATAATATGGCGGTTTCCGATATCAACGCCCTGCGCAAAGACCCGGCGCTGACCGTCGATGCCGTGCAGCGCGGCACCATGTACTACGTCTCGATGAGCATGAAGGAGCCGCACTTCGCCAATCCAAAAGTGCGCGAAGCGGTGCGCTATCTGATTGATTATCAGGGGATCAATAAAGCATTGATGCCGGGCTACGGCGTGCTGCATCAGCGGCCAATCAAAGCGGGGATGCCATCGACGCTGGCGGATCCGGGCTACACCTTCGATCTGGCGCGGGCGAAAAAACTGCTGGCAGAGGCCGGGTACCCTGACGGCTTTGATACCACCCTGCGGGTGCTGTCCGATCAGCCGTTCCTCAATATTGCCATCGCCGTGCAGTCCACGCTGATGCAGGCCGGGATCAACGCCAAAATCATTACCGGCACCGGTAACCAGATTTACGGCGCGATGCGCGAACGTAAGTTCGACATGCTGGTTCGGCGCGGCGGTAGCGGTATGGAACCCCATCCTCATTCTAGCCTGCGTGCGCTGGTCTATAACCCGGACAACAGCGATGAAGCGCGATTGACCAACTTCCAGGGCTGGCGCACCGGTTTCTACGATAAACAGCTCAACGAGATGATCGACCATGCGCTACTGGAACGCGATCCGCAAAAACAGATTGCCGACTACCAGGCGGTACAGACCCGATTCGATCTGTTGATCCCGGCGATGATCCCCGTTTCACAGATGGTGGACTCGGTGGTGGTGCGTAATGAAGTGAAGGATTACAAACCGCATCCATCGGCGTCGACGTTCCTGCGTGAAGTCTACAAAGTTAGCGAAGGAGAGAAAGGATGAGTACGGCAATTCTCGCGCCCGGCTCTCGTACCCGGCGCTTCTCAAAACGATTGATCCAGGTAGCGATAACGCTGTTTGGCCTGCTGCTGCTGACCTTCTTTATTGGCCGCGTGATGCCCATTGACCCGGTGCTGGCGATTGTTGGGCCGGACGCTGACCAAAGTACCTATCAGCAGGTGTATCACCAGTTGGGCTTTGACCAGTCGCTGATGCAGCAATTTGGCATCTACTTTGTCAATTTGCTGCACGGAGATTTGGGCAACGCGCTGCTGACCGGCAAACCGGTGACGGACGATATTATCCGCGTCTTCCCGGCCACCATGGAGCTGGCGACGATGGCAATTATCGTCGGTGCGGGCCTCGGTATTCCGCTGGGCGTGCTGGCGGCGGCGCGGCGCAACAGTCTCTCCGATTACGTGGTACGCATTATCAGCCTCGCCGGTTACTCGACGCCGATTTTCTGGGTCGGGATGATGGGGCTGCTGGTGTTCTATGCCTGGCTTGGCTGGGTAGGCGGCGCAGGACGGGTGGATCTCGGGCTAGACGGTATTGTGCCGCGCCGTACCGGGCTGATGACCGTGGATGCGCTGCTGGCCGGCAACAGTGAGGTGTTCTGGAACGCTATTAACCACCTGATTTTGCCCGCCGCGCTGCTGGGCTTCCACTCGCTGGCCTACATCAGCCGTATGACCCGCAGCTTTATGCTGGCGCAGCTGTCGCAGGAGTTCATTATCACGGCGCGAGTGAAAGGGCTCACCGAACGCCAGGTTATCTGGAATCACGCCTTCCGTAACATTCTGGTGCAGCTGCTGACGGTGGTGGCGCTGGCCTACGGCTCGCTGCTGGAAGGGGCGGTACTGATTGAAACCGTCTTCTCGTGGCCGGGCTTTGGCTCCTATCTCACCGGCAGTCTGCTGCTGGGCGATATGAATGCGGTGATGGGCTGCGTGCTGTTGGTTGGGGTGATCTTCGTCATGCTTAATCTCCTGTCCGACATGCTGTATCAATTCTTCGATCCGAGGACAAAATCATGACGGTTTCTCTGGATACATCGCTGGCCAGCGGGGGCGGTGAAGGCCGCCAGCGCCTGCTGCGTGCTTTCACCCGTGCCGGCGGTTTTATCGGCAAGATGGCGCGGAATCCGCTGACCGCAATCGGCGGCGGGATTATCTTCCTGCTGGTGATTGTGGCGATTTTCGCGCCGTGGATTGCCCCGTACAAACCGCTGGTGCAGGACTTAAATAACGCGCTGACCGCGCCGAATGCCCAGCATTGGTTCGGCACCGATGAGTTTGGCCGCGATATCTTTAGTCGCCTGGTCTACGGCTCGCGCATTACGCTGTACATCGTGCTGCTGGTGTCGGTCACCGTGGGGCCGCTGGGGCTGCTGCTCGGCGTCTGTGCCGGTTACTTTGGTGGCAAGGTCGATATGGTGCTGATGCGCGTCACCGATATCTTTATCTCCTTCCCAAGCCTGGTGTTGGCGCTGGCGTTTGTCGCTGCCTTAGGCCCAGGGCTTGAGCATGTGGTTATCGCCATAACGCTGACCGCCTGGCCGCCGATTGCCCGTCTGGCGCGTGCCGAAACGCTCTCTCTACGGCAGGCGGACTTTATCTCTGCCGTTCGTCTGCAAGGAGCATCACCGGCGCGCGTACTGTGGCGGCATATTGTGCCGCTGTGTCTGCCTTCGGTGATCATCCGTATCACCATGAATATGGCGGGGATCATCCTGACCGCTGCCGGTCTGGGCTTCCTCGGTCTCGGCGCTCAGCCACCTGAACCAGAGTGGGGGGCGATGATCTCCAGCGGCCGTACCTACATGATGGAGTGCTGGTGGGTGGTGACCATTCCGGGGCTGGCGATTCTTATCAACAGCTTAGTGTTCAACTTTTTAGGAGATGGCCTACGTGACATCCTCGATCCTCGCAGCGAATAACGCTGCACCGCTGCTCGACGTGCGCGATCTGAGCGTCGACTTCGTCAACGGGGACGCGGTGACCCATGCGGTCCGCGGCGTCTCCTTCCAGTTGGGGCGGGAAAAGCTGGCGATTGTCGGCGAATCCGGCTCCGGGAAATCCACCGTCGGACGGGCGCTGCTGCACCTGCACCCGAAAAAGGCGCGTATCGGCGCCAGCCTGATGCAGTTTGGCGATATCGACCTGCTGAACGCCAGCGAGGCGCAGATGCGCGCCATTCGCGGCAAGCGGATTTCGATGATTATGCAGGACCCGAAATATTCGCTAAATCCGGTAGTGCGCGTGGGGGACCAAATTGCGGAAGCCTGGCTGACGCATCATCCGGGGCACAAATCGGAGGCGAAAGCCAAAGCGCTGGAGATGCTGGACGTGGTGCGTATTCGCGACCCGGAGCGGGTTTATCAGCTCTATCCGCATGAAATTTCCGGCGGGCAGGGACAGCGCATCATGATTGCCATGATGCTGATTACCGACCCGGAATTGGTGATTGCCGATGAGCCGACCTCGGCGCTGGACGTTTCGGTACGTTTGCAGGTGCTGGGACTGCTCGATGATTTGGTCAAATCCCGCGGTCTGGGGCTGATTTTTATCAGCCACGACATCAACCTCGTGCGCAGCTTCTGTGACCGCGTGCTGGTGATGTACGCCGGACGGGTGGTGGAGTCCATCGCTGCCGGTGATCTTGACCATGCGCAGCACTCGTATACGCAGGGGCTGATTAGCGCTCTGCCGGATATGCAACATCGCCGCCCGGTTCTGCCGGTGCTGCAGCGTCAGGCTAGCTGGCTGACGGAATAAGGAGCGCCCGATGATTGAAGTGAAAAACCTGAACCTGGTATTTGGCGAAGGCGACAAGCGTAACCAGGTGTTGTATGACGTGAATTTCCACGTTCAGCCGGGCGAGATTTACGGCCTGGTAGGGGAGTCCGGTTCCGGGAAAACGACGGTGCTGAAATGCCTCGCTGGGCTATTTAACCATTGGCAAGGTGAGCTAGCAATCGGCGGCCAGCGGCTGGGGAACACCCTCAGTCGCGAGCGTTGCCGCCAGGTGCAGATGGTATTTCAGGATCCTTACGGTTCGCTGCACCCGCGTCATACCATTGGCGACATTCTGGAAGAGCCGCTGCAAATCCACGGTATTAACGACCGTGACCGGCGGATCAACACGCTGCTGGACCGCGTGGGGCTAAATCGGGCGTTCCGTAACCGCTATCCGCACCAGCTTTCCGGCGGCCAGCGGCAGCGCGTGGCGATTGCCCGTGCGCTGATCCTCGAGCCGCAGGTGCTGCTGCTCGATGAACCGACCTCGGCGCTGGATGTGTCGGTACAGGCGGAAATCCTCAATCTGCTGGCTGAGCTACAGGTGGAGTCGAATCTCACCTATCTGATGGTCACCCACGATCTGGGCGTGATCGCCCATCTCTGCCAGAAGGTGGCGGTGATGCAGTACGGCAAAATTTTGGAAACGCTGACCGTGGATGCGCTGGTGAGCGGCGAGGCGCAAACGGCGTATACGCAGATGCTGGTCAACGCCAGCCGTCAATACACACGAGAAATGGCGCGGGAGGTTGCCGCGTATTGATCGATGCCGTCGCTGTTGGCCCGATTGGCGCAGTGCCAGCGGGCCGCTCGACACACAAAGTCGGATAGCGCGTACGTGCTATCCGACCAACGACCTCTGGGAAACAATAAAAAATGCATAATAAATCTTTCCGAATAGCTCTACCGCTGGTGTTAAGCGCCTGCACAGCCTCTGCCGTAGCGGCGGAAACCGTCGACTTACGCATGTCCTGGTGGGGCGGTAATGGCCGCCATCAGGTGACGCTCAAAGCGCTGGAAGCCTTCCATCAGCAATACCCGGATATAAACGTCAAAGCCGAATATACCGGCTGGGACGGCCACACTTCGCGTCTGACCACTCAACTGGCGGGCGGCACCGAGCCAGACGTGATGCAGACCAACTGGAACTGGCTGACGCTGTTCTCCAAAGACGGCAGCGGTTTTTACGACCTGAATCAGGTGAAAGCGGAGATTGGGCTCGATAATTTCACCGCCAAAGATCTGCAGCCGGTGACGGTGAAGGGCAAGCTTAACGGCATTCCGGTGGCGATGACCGCGCGTATTTTTTACTTTAACGACCAGACCTGGGAAAAAGCCGGGCTAAGCTTCCCGAAAAACTGGGATGAGCTGATGACTGCCGGCAAAACTTTTGAGAGCAAACTGGGTAAACAGTATTACCCGGTGGCGCCGGAAAGCCTGGGCGTGCTGGCGCTGCTCAATTCCTACATGGTGCAGAAATACAATCTTCCGGCCATCGACGAGAAGGCGAAGAAGTTTTCCTACAGCGACGCGCAGTGGGTGGAGTTTTTCCAGCTGTATAAAGATCTGGTGAGCAATCACGTGATCCCGGATATGAAGTACTACGCCTCTTTCGGCAAGGGCAATATGTATGAAATGAAGCCGTGGATCGAGGGCGAGTGGGGCGGGGTATACATGTGGAACACCGCGGTCACCAAATACTCCGACAATCTCAAACCGCCAGCTAAACTGGTGCTCGGTGATTATCCGATGCTGCCGGGAGCGACCGATGCAGGGCTGTTTATGAAGCCGTCGATGATGCTGTCGATTGGCAAAACCAGTAAAAATCCGCAGGCAGCGGCGAAGCTGATTAACTTCCTGCTCAACAGCAAAGAGGGCGTTACGTTACTGGGGCTGGAGCGCGGCGTACCGCTGAGCAAAAGTGCCGTCGCGACACTCACCCAAGCGGGCGTCATAAACGATAAGGACCCATCGGTTGCCGGGATTAAACAGGCGCTGGCGCTGCCGACGACGCTGTCGGTATCGCCATATCTTGAAGACCCGCAGCTGGTGCAGGAGTTTGATAGCGCGCTGCAGTCGATTGACTACGGTAAGAAAACCGTCGCCGAAACGGCAACGGATTTCAAACGCCAATCAGAACGGATCTTAAAGCGCGCGATGCGTTAACGCAGTAACGGACAGTCCGGCGGCAGGCGACAGCGCAGCGCCGCCGGCAAAATCTCCATGCGGAAGGTTTTTCCGCTTAGCGGTTCGCCGTCGAGGTTAAAGGTCATCTCGTGCGGCGCCGTCACTTCAAACCACGGCGACACGCTGTCCACCAGATTCTCCGTGCCATCGCTGCTGGCCAGCGTATTAAACAGCGCCGGCAGCAGCTCTTCACCGGTAAAAATACGCAGATGCAGCAGGCCGTCGTCAATCAGCGCATCCGGGCAAAGCTGCTGCCCGCCCCCGGCCTGACGCCCATTGCCGATGCCAATCACCAGCGCATCGCCTTGCCAGCTAAAGTTCTCGCCCTGTATTTTGCAGCGGTCGGGTTTTAAGGTATCCATGCGCATCAGCCCGTGGATCAGATACGACACGCCGCCGAGCGCGGCTTTCAATTTCTCCGGCGTTTCGGTGGTGATGCGCGTACCGAAACCGCCGGTAGCCATGTTGATAAAACAGGTTTTACCGTTCACCTGCGCGATATCGACCGGAACGTCGCGCCCGGCAATCGCCAGCTTCAGGGCATTGGCCATATCGGCCGGGATATTGACGCTGGTCGCGAAGTCGTTGGCAGTGCCGAGCGGCAGAATGCCGAGTGCCGGAACCGGGTTCCCCTCGCACTGGATAAGCGCGGTCGCAATTTCGTTGATGGTGCCGTCGCCGCCGCCGGCAATCACCGTTGCGACCTTGAGGGCGATCGCCTCTTCCACATAGCGAACCGCGTCGCCTTTCTCCCACGTTACGCGGACATAAATATCTACGCCTTCGTCGCGCAGCAGTTCAACCGCTTCACGCAGCTGCGGGTGGTTGGCACCTTTGCCGTTAAGGATCAATAAACTGGCTGGAAAATCTGACATCGTGGTACCTCTTTATGGGGTATGCAAAGAGTGTAACAAAGGACGGTCAGATGTGCTTGTCTGGGGAGCAGGCAAAAAATAAGCCCGTGTAAGGGAGATTACACAGGCTAAGGAGGTGGTTCTTGGGTACAGCTAGCATTTATGGATTATGTTTTTCAGCGGAGGGAATAGTATCGACTATTGATAATTCCGTCTGTGATCCATTTCTAAGAATCTTTGCTATTGAAAAACAATATATATGTACTAGCTGTTATGCGGATTTCGAGTGGATTCTCCTGTGAAATTGCGCATCAGCAGACCATACTCCAGTTCGATATCTTCCGGCACGGGAATCCATACGGTATGCCCATCACCCGGTGCGACCGGTTTCGCGACGCCTTTGGCATCTTCCATCTGCTCAAGGCTGAAGTTGACGTTGCCCTGCGGGGTCATCAGTTCCAGATTATCGCCAAGGGCAAATTTGTTTTTCACCGCCACTTCGGCCATCACGCCTTTGCGCTGGCCGGTAAATTCACCGACAAACTGCTGGCGCTCGGAGACTGAGAAACCGTATTCGTAGTTCTGATAATCGTCATGCGTGTGGCGACGCAGGAAACCTTCGGTGTAGCCACGATGGGCGAGGTTTTCCAGCGTTTCCAGTAGATTGGTATCGAATGGTTTACCGGCAGCGGCATCGTCAATCGCTTTACGGTAAACCTGCGCGGTGCGGGCACAGTAGTAATGCGATTTGGTGCGGCCTTCGATTTTCAGCGAGTGCACGCCCATTTGGGTCAGACGCTCGACGTGAGCCACGGCGCGCAGATCTTTTGAGTTCATGATGTAGGTGCCGTGTTCGTCTTCAAAGGCGGTCATGTACTCGCCCGGACGTTTGGCTTCTTCCAGCATAAACACCTGATCGGTCGGGGCGCCAACGCCGAGGGTTGGCTCCACGTTCTGTACCGGAATCGGTTCGTATTTGTGGACGATATTGCCGATATCGTCTTCTTTGCCTTCCTGGACGTTGTATTCCCAGCGGCAGGCGTTGGTGCAGGTACCCTGGTTCGGGTCACGCTTGTTGATGTAGCCGGACAGCAGGCAGCGGCCGGAGTAGGCCATACACAGCGCACCGTGGACGAAGATCTCAATCTCCATATCCGGCACCTGGCTGCGGATCTCTTCAATTTCTTCCAGCGACAGTTCGCGGGAGAGGATCACACGGGTCAGACCCATCTGCTTCCAGAATTTTACCGTCGCCCAGTTCACGGCGTTCGCCTGCACGGACAGGTGAATATCCATCTCGGGGAAGTTTTCACGCACCAGCATAATCAGCCCTGGATCGGACATAATCAGCGCATCCGGCCCCATATCCACCACCGGCTTCAGATCACGAATAAAGGTTTTCAGCTTGGCGTTATGCGGTGCGATGTTGACCACCACATAGAATTTCTTGCCCAGTTCGTGGGCTTCGTTGATGCCGAGCTGCAGATTTTCGTGATTGAATTCGTTGTTACGCACGCGCAGCGAGTAGCGCGGTTGGCCAGCATAAACTGCATCGGCACCGTAAGCGAAAGCGTAACGCATATTTTTCAGCGTTCCCGCTGGGGAGAGGAGTTCCGGTTTAAACATGATTTTCTCGTTCTGATGACAGGTCAGATTCGCCACACCTGATGCGGCGAGTTGGGGAGTGTCCCCACTTTAAGGGCGGGCATTGTAGCGCTGCGCAGGGGTGAGGTAAAGCGCCGGGTGGCGGTCAGAGGCCACCCGGCGGAGAATCTACCTATCAGGTGTTATCTTTTACGGTCTCGCTGGCACCGTTGGTTTTCACCGAGGCAATGCCTTTATCGCGCGAAGCTTCGCTGGCGTACAGCTGGCTGCTGCCAATCACCTGGTGATTACCGGCTTTCAGGTTAAAGTGGAATTTACCGTTGGTCGCCGTTTTTTTCTCATAGCGCTCGTCCAGCGGACTGTTGGTTCGCACGGAGGCGATGCCGTTTTCCGCCGCTGCTTTGGTGGTGTAAAGCTCGCTGGTGAGGATAATTTCTCCGTTGCCCGCTTTTAGTACAAAACGAAACTGATCGTTGCTGCTTTTGCTTAACTCAAACCAACCCGCCATGGTGACTCCTTGATGAAATTGAAGTGGTTAAAGGTATTGGCTGACTGTATGAGTATGGGAGAAATTTGTGGAGATGCTAATAATACGGCAGGAGAGAAAGCAGGGCGGCCAGCAAGCCGCTCTGCAAGTGTGATTACGCCATCCGGCAGGCGTCGGCCTCCCAGCGGTAGCCCACGCCGTATACCGCGCGGATAAACGACTGCTCGGCGTCGAGAGACTCCAGCTTGCGGCGCAGGTTTTTAATGTGGCTATCGATGGTGCGGTCGGTGACCACGCGATAGTCGTCATACAGATGATTGAGCAACTGTTCGCGGGAGAACACCTTTCCTGGTTCCTGCGATAAGGTTTTCAGCAGGCGAAACTCAGCCGGAGTCAGATCCAACAGGCGGTCGCGCCACGAGGCCTGAAAACGGTTTTCGTCGACGATAAGCGGGCTTTGCTCGTCCAGCGCCTGCAGCTCCTGGCGCGGCTTACAGCGGCGCAAAATGGTTTTTACGCGCGCCACCACTTCGCGCGGGCTATACGGCTTACAGATATAGTCGTCAGCGCCAATTTCCAGCCCCAGCAGGCGGTCAATCTCTTCAATTTTGGCCGTCACCATCACGATAGGAACGTCGGAGAAGCGGCGGATCTCCCGGCACAGCGTCAGGCCGTCGGTGCCCGGCAGCATCAGATCCAGCAGGATCAGATTCGGCGGTGACTGATGAACGTACGGTAGCACTTTGTCGCCGTGGCTAATTAACGTCGGTGCATAGTGCGCGGCCAGCAAATAGTCGATGAGCAACTGCCCCAGCTTCGGTTCGTCTTCGACAATTAAAATGCGCGGGGTATTCTCATCAATCGGTAACTCGGTCATATTTCTCTCGGTATTGCGCGTTCCAGCGGTAATTCTACTTTAATGCTAACCCCGCCAAAAGGCGAATGCTCGACCCCAAGGCGGCCGCCGTGGGCGGTGACGATATTGGCACAAATTGCCAATCCAAGGCCGGATCCGCCGCTGGCGCGGTTGCGGGATCCTTCGGTGCGGTAAAAACGCTCGCACAGTTTGGTTAATTGTTCATCGGTAACGCCAGGGCCGCTATCGGCAAACTCCATCACGATGTGCTGGGAGTCTAGCGTGGTGCGAATCAGCACCTGGCCGCCGCTGTCGGTATAGCGCAGGCTGTTCTCCAGCAGGTTGTTGAATAGCTGCATCAGGCGGTCCGGATCGCCGAAGACCGTGGCGCTCTCCGCCAGTGTCAGATTCAGCGTCAACCCCCGGCTGGCAAGGCGTTCGCGGAAGGCATCGGCGGCAATTTCCAGCAGCGAAATAATATCCACCGGTGATTTCTGGTAGGCAAGCGCCCCTTCATCGGACATGGACAGCTGATGCAAATCGTTGACCAGCTTGGTGAGCGTGGCAACTTCCGCCTGCAACGAGGTCACCGATTCCGGGGTAAATTTGCGGACACCGTCCTGAATGGCTTCCAGTTCCCCACGCAGCACCGCCAGCGGAGTACGCAGCTCGTGGGAAATGTCGGCCATTAAATCGCGGCGCATCTGCTGGTTTTTCTCCAGCGTGCTGGCAAGCTGGTTAAAATCCTGCGCCAGTTTGCCCAGCTCATCGCCGCTGGTGACGGGGACGCGGGTCGAGAAATCGCCCGCCGCCAGTTTATGGGTGCCTTCGACCAACCGTCTGACCGGGGCGATAAGTCCGCGTGCCAGCGGGAAGGTGGCAAGGGCCGCGAGCAGCGTGGCCAGCGCGACAATAAGCCAACTGGTGCGGCGCTGCTGTTTATCGAAATTAATATCGGTATTGCGGGTCAGTCGCTCGACCGGCGAGGCAACCACCGCGCCGACCTCCATGCCGTTAACAATAATACCGCGACGGTTGCCATCATGCGGCACCGCTTCGCGTGGGCCAACCAGCACGCGGGCGTTTTGATCGACTACCCAAAACTGAGTTCGCCAGCCGTGCGGCGGCATGCCTGGACCAGGAGGCCCCGGTGGGCCGGGCGGCTGCTTATCTTCATTATTGTCATGCTCAAACGATCGCAGGATCTGGAAGATAAAGCGGTCGTTATTGCGCAAAAAACGCCAGTTCCCATGTTGCTCATACTGTTCCGCCAGCGCGTCGCTTAGTAGCTGTAGCCGCTGTTCGTTCCCGCGCTTAATGTAGTCAATAAAGCCGCGCTCAAAGCTGATGCGCACCGCCCAATGCATGCTGATCAGCAGTACAATGCAGGTGGCTAGAATGGCGATAAACAGTTTGCCGGAGATCCCCGGGCGCCATAATTTCACGATTTACTCCTTCAATTTGCGTCGGGCGATAACCACGTTCTTGCTGGTGTCATCCGGCACTCGTGCGAACACGAGGGCTGGAAGCGCAATAATCACGGCCATACATAAATAGGTATACATAAACACGTGGTGCGTGGCGTCGCTGCCAATCGCGATATGCTGCTGGCCAAACATCCCCAGCAGGATCCCGGCGATAGTGACGCCGATACTCATCGACAGTTGCATAATCATCGACAGCAGACTGTTGCCGCTGCTGGCCTGTTCGTCCGGCAGATCTTTTAGGGTGAGCGTGTTCATCGATGAGAAGCGGCTGGAGTTGACCATCCCTTGAATAAACAGCACCACCGGTAGCGCGTAGTACCAGCCGGCCAGCGCGGTGAACATAAAGATAAGGCTGATTAGGGCAAGGCCGACGGTGCTGAACACCAGCACGTGGCGATAGCCAAAGCGGTTAACCACCTGCACCACGATGCGCTTCATACCCATGCTGCCCAGCACCATCGGGATCATCATTAACCCCGCGTGAAACGGCGTGAAGCCGAGACCAATCTGCATAAACACCGGCGTCATAAACGGCAGCATACCGCTACCGATACGCCCGGCGAAACTCCCGGCCAGCCCCAGCGAGAAGGTTGGCGTATTGAACAGCTTGAGGCTAAACAGCGCACCGTCGTTGCCGTAGGCGTGCCACAGATACATCAGGATAGAGACGACGCCGATAGCCACCAGCGCGCCCATCATTAATGGTGAAATGCCTAAGCCTTTTTGCCCGTCGAGGGCCAGCGTCAGCGTCGCCATACCCAGAGCCAGCACGATAAACCCTGAAATATCAAAGCGCCTGGTTTGTACCGTGTAGTTGGGCATCAGTACCAACGTGGCGATACAGCCGATGATACCGACGGGAATGTTAATCAGGAAGATCCAGTGCCACGAGGCATATTCAACCAGAATCCCGCCCAGCGCTGGGCCAAGCAGCGGGCCAATCTGGCCGGGCAGGGTGACGAAGGTCATCGCCGCCATGTATTGTTCGCGAGGCACAATTTTCATCACCGTCAGCCTGCCGACGGGCACCATCATCGCCCCGCCAATCCCCTGTAATACGCGCGCCATCACCAGCTCGTTAAGCGTGCTGGAAAGTGAGCAGAACAGCGAACCGAGGGTAAACAGGATAATGGCGATGAAAAAGATATTGCGCACCCCGACCCGGTCAGCCAGCCAGCCGCTGGCGGGCAGCATCACGGCAACGGTCAGCACATAGGAGACCACTACCATATGCATGTGCAGCGGGCTCTCCCCCAGGCTTAGCGCCATGGAGGGGAGGGCGGTGTTGACGATGGTGGTGTCCAGCGATTGCATGAAAAAGCCGAACGCTACTATCCACAATTGCCAGCGAACGTTGGCGGGAAGTTCAGTCATGGTTATTCCGTTACCGATTGTCGTGGTTGACGCGAAAAACGCAGACGTAGACTATCGAAGAACAGATACACCACCGGGGTGGTGTAAAGGGTCAGCAATTGGCTCATCGCCAGCCCCCCGACAATGGTAATCCCCAGCGGTTGACGCAGTTCTGAACCATCGCCGCCGGAGATAACCAGCGGCAGTGCGCCAAACAGCGCCGCCAGCGTGGTCATCATAATCGGGCGAAAACGCAGCAAGCAGGCCTGGAAAATAGCCTCTTCCGGCGGCAGGTTGCCGTTACGCTGCGCTTCCAGGGCGAAGTCGACCATCATGATGGCGTTTTTCTTCACAATGCCAATTAATAGCATGATCCCAATGAGGGCGATTAGGCTAAACGGGGCACCGAATAGCTCTAGCGCCAGCAGCGCGCCAACGCCTGCGGACGGCAGGGTGGAGAGAATGGTCAGCGGGTGGACGTAGCTCTCGTACAAAATACCCAGCACGATATAGACCGTGGCGATAGCGGCAATAATCAGAATGACCTGCGAGTTCATCGTATCCTGGAACACCTGAGCCGTCCCGGCGAACGAGCCGCGCACCGTCGGCGGCACGCCAAGCTGGGTCATGGTGCGGGTGATAGCGTCGCTGGCCTCCGAGAGCGATTTGCCGGTTGGCAGGTTAAAGGAGACCGTGGACGCAGCCGATAGCCCCTGATGGTTCACCGACAGCGGCGCGTTGGCCGGCTGCCATTTGGCGAAATAAGACAGCGGAATAGATTTGCCGTCGTTATTAATCACGAACATTTTGTCCAGCGCGCTGACGTCCTGGGTATAAACAGGATCAACCTGCATCACCACTTTGTATTGGTTCAGCGGCTGGTAGATGGTGGAAATCTGCCGTTGACCAAAGGCGTTGTTGAGCAGGCTGTTGGCCTCTTCGACGCTGATGCCCAGACGCGACATGGTTTCCCGGTCGTACACCAGATCCATCTCGGCGCCGTTGTCCTGCTGATCCGAGTTAACGTCTGCCAGTTCTGGTAGCGCAGCCAGCGCTTTGCGGATTTTCGGCTCCCATTCGCGCAGGGCGCTTAAATCATCGGAAAGCAGGGTGTACTGATAGCTGGCGTTGGACTGACGGCCGCCAACGCGGATATCCTGGACCGCCATTAAGAACAGGTTGGCACCGGGTTCTTTGGCGAGCTTCTTACGCAGCCTGTCGATGATCTGCTGCGCCGTCTCGTGGCGCTGGTCGCGAGATTTCAAGGTAATGAACATCATCCCGCTGTTGACGCGCGAGCCGCCGGTAAAACCGGTGACGTTATCGACCGCCGGATCTTCACGAATAATCTTCATAAAGTCCTGCAATTTGCCGCGCATCGCCTGGAACGAAATGCTCTGGTCGGCCTGAATTCCTCCCATCAGCACCCCGGTGTCCTGCTCCGGGAAGAAGGTTTTCGGAATCGAAATATAGAGCCAGATGTTGAGCGCGATGGTAGCCAGGAATACCACGCCGACCAGCCTTGCGTGGTTGAGCACCCAGCGCAACGATTTGCCGTAACCCTGCTGCATGGCGACCAGCAAACGCCCCAGACCTCTATTGCGGGTGGGCGTATGCGGACGGCTGGATTTCAGCATCCAGCCGCACATCATCGGCGTCAACGTCAGCGATACCGCCAGCGAAATGCCTATCGCCACCGACAGCGTGACGGCGAATTCCCGCAGCAGCCTGCCGGGCAGGCCGCCCATCAGCAGCAGCGGCAGGAATACCGCCACCAGTGATACGCTCATCGACAGAACGGTAAAGCCAACCTCACGGCTACCCTGTAGCGCCGCCTGTAGCGGCTTCATGCCGGCTTCCAGATGGCGTGAGATATTTTCCAGCACCACGATGGCGTCATCGACCACAAAGCCGGTGGCGATGGTCAACGCCATCAGCGACAGGTTGTTGAGGCTAAATCCGCACAGGTACATGGCGGCAAAGGTGCCGATTAACGACACCGGAACCGCCACCGCCGGGATCAGCGTTGCACGGCCCGAACGCAGGAACAGGAACACCACCAGGATAACTAGCGCCACCGAAATGACCAGCGTCTGCTCCACTTCTTCCAGCGATGCGCGAATGGTCGGTGAGCGGTCCTGGGCAATTTGCAGGTCGATAGCGGCGGGAATGGTTTGCTGTAGCGCTGGTAATTCGGCGCGAATGCTGTCTACGGTCTGAATAATGTTGGCTTCCGGCAGCTTGCGGATCATCAGCAAAATCGCCGGTTTGGCGTTGGTCATCCCGGCATTACGTACATCCTGCACCGAGTCGGTGATGTTCGCCACGTCGCTAAGACGCACCGCCGCGCCGTTGTTGTAGTGAATAATTAGCGGCTTATATTCCGCTGCTTTTTTCAGTTCATCATTGGTCTGTACCTGCCAGCGGTGTGCGGGATCTTCAATCGCCCCCTGCGGTTTACGTACGTTGGCGTTGCTGATAGCGCTACGCACCGCGTCAAGCGACACGCCCTGGTTAAACAGCGCCTGCGGATTGAGATCGACACGCACGGCGGGGAGGGAGCTGCCGCCCACGTCCACGTCGCCGACGCCGTCAATTTGCGCGATGTTCTGCGCCAACTGGGTAGAGGCAAAATCGTACAGCTCGCCCTGGGAGTAGGTATCCGAGGTGAGCGTCAGGATCATGATTGGCGCATCCGACGGGTTGGCCTTACGGTAGGTCGGACGGCTCGGCATACCGCTCGGCAGCAGGTTCTGCGCGGCATTGATCGCCGCCTGTACATCGCGCGCCGCGCCGTTGATATCACGGTTGAAGTTAAATTCGAGAATGATACGCGTACTGCCCAGCGAACTGCTGGAGGTCATTTCGTTGACCCCAGCAATGCGCCCCAGCGAACGTTCAAGCGGGGTGGCAACCGACGATGCCATGGTCTCCGGCGATGCCCCCGGCAGAGACGCGCTGACCATGATAACCGGGAAGTCTACCTGTGGCAGCGGGGCCACCGGCAGCAGCCGAAAGCCCAGAATGCCGCACAGGGTGATGGCGAGCGAAATCAGGATCGTCGCCACCGGACGGTAGATGAAGAGCGCAAAAAATTTCACTTACGCTTCCTCTTCACGGCGCGGGAACCGGCTTTTCAGATACAGTGACAGGCGGTCGAACAGCAGATAGATAACCGGCGTGGTGAACAACGTCAGCACCTGGCTAACCAACAGACCGCCGACCATGCCGATCCCCAGCGGACGCCGTAACTCTGCGCCAACCCCGGTGCTTAACATCAGCGGCAGCGCGCCAAGTAGCGCTGCCAGCGTGGTCATCAGAATCGGGCGAAAACGCAGCAGACAGGCCTGATAAATCGCCTCGCGCGGTTCCATGCCCTGTTCGCGCTCGGCCGCCAGCGCAAAGTCGATCATCATGATCGCGTTCTTCTTGACGATACCGATAAGCAAGATGATGCCGATGATGGCAATCACGTCCAGCTCGCTGCCCGAAATCATCAGCGCCAGCAGCGCGCCGACGCCCGCGGTTGGCAGCGTCGACAGGATGGTTATCGGGTGAATAAAGCTTTCATAGAGCACGCCGAGCACGATATACATCGCCACAACGGCCGCCACCACCAACCAGATGGTACTGCTCAGCGCCGACTGGAAGGCGAGGGTGCTGCCCTGGAATTCGGTGCGAATATCCGTCGGGAAGTTCAGCGATTTTTCGGCATCCTGGATCGATTGCACCGCATCGCCCAGCGAATAGCCATTCGGCACGTTGAACGAAATGGTCGTCACCGGGAACTGGTCGAGATGGTTAATCGACAGCGGCGCAAAACGCTGCTCGATTTTGGCAATCGCGGTGAGCGGGACGATACCACCGTCGCTGCTGGTCAGGCGGATGTTATCCAGTGCCGCCAGGCCAGGTGTGGCCTGAGTATCGTGCTCCAGCACCACGCGATACTGGTTAGCCTGGGTGTAGATGGTGGAAATCAAACGCTGGCCGAAGGCGTTATACAGTGCATTATCGACGTCGGCCATGGAGATACCGAGGCGGCTGGCGCTGTCGCGGTCAACGTTCACAAAGGCGACCAACCCCTGATCCTGCCAGTCGCTGCTGACGTCGGAAAGCTGCGGCTGCGCCTGTAGCTGGGTCATCAGCTGCGGCACCCATTGGCTGAGCGCATCCAGCGAGTTGGCCTGCAGTGTAAACTGATACTGCGTACGGCTAACGGTGGTATCGATGGTTAAATCCTGCGTCGGCTGCAGATACAGCTCGACGCCTGGAATACGTGCCACCGTTTGTTGCAGACGGTTAATGACGGTCTGTACGCGGTCATCACGGTCGCTTAGCGGCTTAAGGTTGATTTGCAGGCGCGCGCTGTTTAGCGCCGGGTTGGTGCCGTCCACGCCGACAAACGAGGTTAGGCTCTCCACCGCCGGATCTTTCAAAATCGCATCGGCCACCGTCTGCTGGCGCTGCGCCATGCTGGTGAACGAAACCGACTGCGGCGCCTGAAGTGTGCCCTGGATAATGCCGTTATCCTGAATCGGGAAGAAGCCTTTCGGAATGGTGACCCACAGAATAACCGACAGCGCCAGTGTCCCCAGCGCCACGCTCAACGTCAGCCATGGATGATTTAATACGCGGGCCAGCCAATGGCCGTAAACGGCAATTACTCGCTCGAAGAAACGCTCGCTGGCGCGGGAGAAGCGGTTTTGTTTGCGCAGTGATTCATGGCTCAGCATGCGCGCGCACATCATCGGCGTCAGGGTAAGCGAAACAATGGCCGAGATAAGAATAGCCACCGCAAGGGTGATAGCAAATTCGCGGAACAGGCGGCCGATAATATCGCCCATAAACAGCAGCGGGATCAGCACCGCAATCAGCGACAGGGTCAGGGAGATGATGGTAAAGCCAATCTCACCCGCGCCTTTCAGCGCCGCCGCCATCGGTTTCTCGCCTTTTTCGATGTAGCGCGAAATGTTCTCGATAACCACAATGGCGTCATCGACGACAAACCCGGTGGCAATGGTGAGCGCCATCAGCGTCAGGTTGTTGATGGAAAAGTCGAGGAATACCATCACCGCGAAGGTGCCGACCAGCGACAACGGCACGGCAACGCCGGGAATAATGGTCGCCGGTACGTTGCGCAGGAATAGATAGATGATCATCACCACCAGCGCAATCGCTAGCATCAGCTCAAACTGGGTGTCGGAGACCGAGGCGCGAATGTTGGTGGTACGGTCAGAAAGCACTTCAACTTTGACGGATTTCGGCAGGCTCTCGGTCAGCTGCGGCAGCATTTGATGAATACTGTCGGCGGTCGAAATGATGTTGGCGCCGGGCTGGCGCTGCACGTTCATCACGATAGCCTGTTTTTTGTTGGCCCATGCGCCAAGCCAGGTGTTCTCGGCTCCTTGCTCAATGGTTGCCACATCGCCTAAGCGAATTGGTGCGCCATTTTTGTAGGCGATAATCAGCTGGCGATATTCCTGCGCCGACTGCATCTGATCGTTGGCGGAGAGCGTGACCGCGCGCGTTGGGCCATCGAGGCTACCTTTGGCCGAGTTAACGTTGGCGCTGGTGATGGCGGTGCGAATGTTTTCACTGGTCAGCCCCAGCGCGGCAATCGCCTGGGCGTTAAGCTTCACGCGCACTGCGGGGCGCTGGCCGCCGGCCAGCGTTACCAGACCGACGCCGGAGACCTGGGATATTTTCTGCGCCACGCGCGTTTCCACCATATCTTCCACTTCGGTCATCGGCGTGGCGGTGGAGGTGACGGCAAGGGTCATAATCGGCGGATCCGCTGGGTTCACTTTACTGTAGACCGGTGGGTTCGGCAGATCGCTTGGCAGCAGATTAGTGGCGGCGTTAATCGCCGCCTGCACTTCCTGCTCGGCGACGTCCAACGGCAGGGTGAGCTGGAATTGCAGCGTCACCACCGAGGCCCCGCCGGAGCTTTGCGACGACATCTGTTTTAAGCCGGACATCTGACCAAACTGGCGCTCCAGCGGCGCGGTGACGGCGGAGGTCATCACATCCGGGCTCGCTCCCGGATAGAGCGTCACCACCTGAATGGTCGGATAGTCCACCTCGGGAAGCGCGGAGACGGGCAGAAAACGGTAGCCTATGATCCCGGCCAGCAAAATCGCCACCATCAACAGCGTGGTGGCGACAGGACGCATAATAAACAGGCGGGATGGGCCGCCTGTGTTGCTCGGCGGTAAAACTTGCATCAGCCGCGCGCTCCTTTATGACCAGCGGAATGGCCTTCAGCCGCCGCCGGTTTTTCCGTGCTGGCAGCGGTCGCATCGTGTGCGGTGACGACTTCGACCTTCGCGCCTTCGGTCAAGCGATCGATACCATCGGTGACGACCCGGTCGCCTGCGGAGAGCCCAGCGTCGATAACCACTTTCAGGCTATCCTGGATTCCCGGTACCACGGTGTGTTTGCTGACTTTGTTCTCGCTATTGAGCACCCACACGAAGTGGCCGTCATTGCCCATCTGCAGCGCGGCGGTTGGGATCACCACGGCGTTTTGTTGAGTATCAACCAGCATACGGGCGTTGACGAACTGGTTAGGGAACAGCGCATCGTCCTGATTGTTAAAGCGGGCTTTGAGCTTGATGGTGCCGGTGGTGACGTCAATTTGGTTATCAAGACTCAGGAGCGTGCCGTCGCTCAGTTTTTTCTTGTTGGTACGGTCCCAGGCTTCAACCGCCAGCGTTGTTCCTGCCTTTTGCGCGGCGACGACGGTGGCGATGTCATTTTCTGGCAGCGTAAAGACGAGGTCTATCGGATGCGTTTGGGTCAGCACCACAATCCCGGTGGTGTCGCCGCTGGAAATTTGGTTGCCAATATCGACCTGTTTTAAACCCACGCGGCCATCGATAGGCGCGGTAATCCGGCTCCAGTTGAGCTGGAGCTGCGCGCTGGCGACCGACGCCTCATCGGCTTTAATGGTGCCTTCGGTTTCGCTGACCAGCGACTGCTGGGTGTCGAGTTCCTGGCGAGAAACAAGATTGGTTTTCACCAATTGCTGATAGCGCGCCAGATCGCGGCGGGCGTTAGCGAGGGTGGCTTTATCTTTCGCCAGCTGTCCCTGGGCCTGGGCCAGCGCGACTTTGAATTGACTCGGATCGATTTCTGCCAGCAAATCGCCGGCTTTAACCTGTTGCCCTTCCTGGAAATGAATGGCCATCAACTGGCCGTCCACGCGGCTTCTGACGGTGACCGTATTGGCGGCGGTAATCGTGCCTAACCCGCTGAGATAGCGTGGCACGGCTTCACTGGTGGCGGTGGCTGCCTGCACCGGTGCTAACGTGGCGCCGAAACGACCACCATGACGCCCGCCGCCCGCAGGTGCACCAGCGGGTTTTGCGGCACCTGAGTCCGAAGTATTTGAATTACTGCTGAAATGCCAGATGCCTACCGCCCCCGCGATAACCACCAGCAAGGCCAGCGCAATTCGCCAGCGTGTGTTATGACTGCCTTTCATTGTTATACGTGTCTCTTCCTGAATCATTCCACGAAATGATACTAGTTTAGTTACGGAACGCTCAGAAAAAATGGAGGAAATATGAAAGACGGCGAGAATCGTCCGAAACGGGAGCGGCTTTACGAGTAGGCTCGCAAGGCGAGGGGATGAAACGGCGCAAAACGACCGTTGGTGGTACCGTCAGCGGCGTTTAGCGTGGTGCTATAGCCAAAATAATTCGAGTTGCAGGAAGGCGGCAAGGGAGCGAATCCCCAGGAGCGTACAGGAGTACGTGACTGGGGTGAACGAGCGTAGCCAACGCACAGGCAACTTGAAGTATGACGGGTATAAAACAGGAAAGCCCCTCTGATGAAGGGGCCTTATATAAGGAAAGGGTTATGATGAACATGGTCATCATACTGGTGATACTCTTAGTCATTAGCTTACCGGCTTACTAAGACACCAGGGGGAGGAGCAATCCTCCCTTACCCTAACTCCTTTACGATAGGTTGAAAAAGCAGCGAAGTCAACGGTCCGATCAGGCGAAAACCACCTGCGCCCAGCGAGCAAGACCGGCAGTGACCGAGCCAAAATCATCGCCACCGGCGATAGGAATGCCCGGCAGCTGTTCGGCCAGTGCTTTCTTAATCAGCGGGGAGCGGGCGCTACCGCCGGTTAAGTAGATAACGTCGGGTTTTTCGCTGCTGTTTTCCAGCGCCAGCTGAACCTGCTCAAGAATACGCGTCAGCGGCTGATTCAGCGCGGCCTCAAGCCCGTCCTGACTGATGGCGGTGGCTAATGCGTCGCTGATAAACGGCAGCGCGGTATTGATTTGCGCATTCTCGGACAGGGCGATTTTGCTCTCTTCCGCACTGCGCACCAGGCGATAGCTTAAACGCTGCTGCCAGACTTTATACAGCAGAGACACTTTTTCCGCATCGCGGGCGTCGCGCGCCAGATCGCGCAGCAGGCGACCGTTGGCGGCGCTGTAGAAATCGGTTTGCGCCGGGACATCGTTAATCGCCACCGCGTTCCACCACGGCAGAATAGGCAGGGCGATGCCTTTTTCGGTCTCGCCGCCCATGCCCAGCAGCGGCATCAGGCTTTTAAAGGCCAGCGCGATGTCGAGATCGTTCCCGCCGACGCGGCAGCCGCTGTGGCCAAGCAGGCTCTGCTCACGGTCGTGGCGAGTGCGCCACTGTGGCCCCATCAGTAAAACGGAGCAGTCGGTGGTCCCGCCGCCGATATCCACCACCAGCACGCGTTTTTCATCGCTGAGGGTGGCCTCAAAATCAAGACCGGCGGCAACCGGTTCGTACTGGAATACAACTTCGCGGAAACCGGCACGTTTCGCTGCGCGTTCGAGGATTCCGACCGCCTGCGCGTTGGCCTCATCGCCGCCAAGCCCCTGGAAGTTTATCGGGCGGCCAATCACCGCTTGATCCAGGTTGTCCTGCAGCTGCGACTGCGCCTGCTGGCGAATATGCAGCATCATGGAGCAGACTAAATCTTCGAATACCGCTACCTGCTGCGGTTTAAGCCCGTTCGCGCCGAGGAAGGATTTCGGCGACTTCACGAAGTAGACCTCTTCCGGGTCAGTGATGTATTGCTTGAGCGACGCCAGGCCAAACTGCACGCTGTTGCTCAGTACATCGATATCTTCATCGCGGTTGTAGTTGATGGCCCGACGCAGCAGCGCCTGGGTTTCATCACCCGAAGCCGGAACCTGGTGGTGGCGGTACAGCCACTCGCTCACCGATTCGCGCGTCGGCGCAGACAGCATCGAAGGCAGCAGGGTGCTGCCGTTTTCCATCATCAGCATGCGCGGTGCGCCATCCTGCATCACGGCGATAGAACAGTTCGCTGTCCCGTAGTCAAAACCAATAAACACGTCAATCATCCCCATGCCAGTGAAGAAAGGGGGGCGACTTTAGCGGAATGTTGGGGAGGCGGCAACTGGAATATGAAAGCAAGGTCATCCCGGCGATTAACCGCTATGCTGTAACCTTCTCGCGATTTCCATGTAGAAGGACTGACGATGTTTGAACTGCCGTGGCTCCCGCCGTACGACTGGCACTGGATGTTCAATTTTTTACAGGCGCGTGCCGTAAACGGTATCGAACGTTTTCAAGACGGTAGCTATATCCGCAGCTGGCGCAGTGGGCCACATTGCGGGTTGATTACCATGACGCCAGATGAGACGCGGCAGGTGCTGCGCGTCCAGCTGACTCCCGGTCTACTAGCGGTGGAAAATCAGGCGCGTGAAGGCGTGATAAAACTGTTGGATTTAGCCTGCTGTCCGCAGCCAGTTCAGCAGGCACTGGGCACGCTGGCGGCTTCCCGTCCAGGACTGCGGCTGCCTGGCTCACTCAATGTTTTTGAGCAGGGCGTACGTGCCATTCTCGGACAGCTGGTGAGCGTGGCGATGGCCGCGCGGCTAACGGGAAAAGTGGTGGCCCGATACGGTGAACCGCTGGTGGAAGGCGAAGGGTTCATGCTATTCCCAACGGCGGAACGGTTAGCGGCGGCGGACCCGGCGGAATTGAAAACGCTGGGAATGCCGCTAAAACGCGCGGAGTCGCTGATCCATTTTGCTCATGCGGTGCTCAACGGTGAACTGGCCGCCGCGCAGCCGGACGACGTTGAGCAGGCGCTCAAAGCGCTCCAGCAATATCCTGGTATTGGTCGCTGGACGGCGAACTATTTCGCGCTGCGCGGCTGGCAGGCGAAAGATATCTTCCTGCCCGATGATTATCTGATTAAGCAGCGCTTCCCCGGCATGACGCCCGCACAGATACGCCGCTACGCCGAGCGCTGGCAGCCCTGGCGTTCCTACGCGTTATTGCATATCTGGTATTCAGAGACCTGGTCGCCGGAGTGAAGTGTGGTCGCGTAAACCGTGACAATCCCGCGGCCATTATTCTTTGAGGTGTAACAGGCGGAGTCCGCCTGCACCAGCGCTTCGGCGAGGCTGGCGTTGTGTTCATGAATCAACGTTAAGCCCGCGCTGGCTCCAATTCGATGCAGGCGCCCGCCCCAGGTAAACTCGTAATGATTGATGGCGTTGACCACTCGTTCGGTGGCGCTTAGCGCCTGATCGGTGGAACAGTGGCGAATAATAAAGCCGAACTCATCGCCGCCCAGACGCGCCAGAATATCGCTGGGCCGCAGCATTGAGCGCATCAAACCGGCAATTTCGTGCAGCAGCGCATCCCCTGCCGCGTGACCGGCGCTGTCGTTTACCGCTTTAAAGAAGTCGAGGTCGAGCATCACCAGCGCATGCGATTGATGGCTGCCCGGCAGCAGTTTGAGCAGCCCCTTCAACTGACTTTCGAAGCTGGAGCGGTTTGGCAAACCGGTGAGCGCATCGTGCGTTGCGTTGTAGCTTAACTGACGTAGCAACTTACGTGACTCGGTGACATCCTGAATAACCAGTACGAAGCCGATACGTTCGCCTTCCTGCGTTTTCAGCGGCGTCATGGTGTAATGAATATCGAAGTTTCCGCCGTAGCGATTTTGCAGGATTTTATCGTGGTCGGCTTCGTCGTTAGATTTCTCTTCGGCGTTAAGTTGATTGAGCGTGAAGCCGTCACTGCCGTAGGTGATGCGTAAGACCTCAAGAAGGGGTTTACCCTGGGCTTCGCTTTGCTTCCAGCCGCTCATTTTTTCGGCCACTGGATTCATAAAGATAATCTTTTGCTGATTATCGGTACTGATCACCGCTTCACGAATCGAGTCCAGCGTAATGTGCAGCCGTTCTTTTTCCTGGAATAGCGCTTCGTTGGCCTGAGTGATTCGCGTCATCAATTGTTTATTGGCTTCGCGGCTTTTTTTCAGAGAGTTAATGTCTTCAATTTGCTTGATGAAATAGAGCGGCGTGCCGTCATCGTGACGAACCAGAGAGACGGCCAGCAGCGCCCACACAATTTCACCCCCGCGCGAGCAGTAGCGTTTTTCCAGCGAGTAACTGTCGATTTCACCGCGCACCAGTCGGTCAAGCTGGGCCAGATCTTCGGCTAAATCCTCGTGCCAGGTCACCTGCTGGAAGGTCATTCGATGCAGCTCTTCCTGGCTATAACCGAGGAAATGACACAGGGCCTTATTCACCTGGAGCCACTGCCCGTAAGTATCGACCACCGCCATGCCGATAGCGGAATATTCCATGGCGTTGCGAAAACGCATTTCGCTCTCAGCAATGTGTCGCCGATCGCTGTTCACCGCGTGCATGGTAATACTCATGACCCCGGTAGGAAGGAGCACCATCAGGAATGGCAGCCCTGGCATGTTGTTGAGTTGGTAGCTACTGAGCGTGGTCTCAATCATGTGCTGAACAACCGGATGATGAGCGGTTAAGGTGAGTACCGCCATCAGGGTTATCAGAAAAATAAGGAAGGCTTCTATGCGCGGCAGGCGAACGGCAGCCCACATGAGCAGCACCATAATGAAGGTAAATGGCCACGGCAAATAGAGAATCGACAGCAGGCTCAGCGTCAGGGTAATTAGCGTGGTCGCCAGGGTTGAAATAAGCTGTCGGGTGTTGCGGTAACTTTGGAAGAACTGTGCATTAATGAGCAGACCTAGCGGTACGAGGGCCAGTGCGCCTGTCGCTTCGGCAACCATCCAGATGAGCAGCGTTTGCAGCGTATTCTCACCCGGCATCAAACTGCCAATTAATATGCCGCCCAGTAGCGGTGGCACCAGCGCGCAGGCAATTGCCATGCGTGTCCAGTCGCGTAGATTTCTCAGCGGATTATCAAATACCAGCCAGCGGCGCAGCAACAGCGCGCCAACCAGCGCTTCCAGCACATCGATAAGCGGATACCACAGGGCCACCGTTGAAAATGAGCACAACCAGGTGGCGGCAATGAGCCCCAGAATGCCGGCGAGGGCGATGCCTGGCCACAGCCTCACGTTGAAGCGATAAAAAGCCGCCGTCATGATTGCCGTCGGGAACCAGACCGGAGAAAGATCGCTGGGTTTTTGTAGCAGCGTGAATGAGAAAAGCGTAAACAGGAAGGTCGCGATTCCCAGACCGAAGAGGATCTGCGTCGAGTGGAGTGATGATGTTGGGATAAGGGAAATACGCTGGTTTTCTTTCTTCATTACCACATTTTCCGGAGACATTCTCTCCGGCCATACCGAGATTAACCCCAATTATGCATCATCTTTGGCGCTGTTTATCGGAGCTACGACACTAATTGACAATAATCGTCGAATAGTGCGATTTGTAATATTCCATTGATGAATAATAGGTTAAGCCAGAAACAATCTGCGGCGCTGTCCACCTTTTGTCGCCGCAGATCGGTGTATACGACTGGTATCGTTGCCTTGAAATCCCTATAATTGCCGCGTTTGGCGCTAATACGCGGGATTATTCGCAACACCCCTTTGTTGAATAGTCATCTCTATTCGCGCCGTCCTTCCTTTCATCCAGGTTAATCGGGTCGCAAAATTTATGACTGATAAGTCTCATCAGTGCGTCATTGTAGGCATCGCCGGCGCATCGGCTTCAGGTAAAAGTCTTATTGCTAGTACGCTGTATCGCGAGTTACGCGAACAGGTGGGCGATGAGCACATCGGTGTTATTCCTGAAGATAGCTATTATAAAGACCAAAGTCACCTGTCCATGGAAGATCGGGTTAAAACCAACTATGACCATCCAAACGCGATGGATCACAGCCTGTTGTTCCAGCATCTGCAGACCCTCAAGCGCGGCAATCCTATTGAGTTACCGGTTTACAGCTATGTCGAGCATACCCGTAAGCAGGAAACGATTCATATCGAACCGAAAAAAGTGATTATTCTTGAAGGTATCCTGCTGCTGACCGACGCGCGCCTGCGCGATGAGATGAATTTCTCTATCTTTGTCGATACGCCGCTCGATATCTGCCTGATGCGTCGTATCAAGCGGGATGTCAACGAACGCGGTCGCTCGATGGATTCGGTGATGGCGCAGTATCAGAAAACGGTACGCCCAATGTTCCTGCAGTTTATTGAACCTTCCAAGCAGTACGCCGATATTATCGTGCCGCGCGGAGGTAAAAACCGCATCGCCATCGATATTCTGAAAGCGAAAATTAGTCAGTTTTTTGAATAAGTCACGTGAATTGTGTAACGTGCCTTAAAAGCCCTTAACCATGCCGGAAGAGGGCAGGCAGTAAAACAGGAGAATGATATGCGTCTGTGTGACCGAGATATAGAAGCCTGGCTGGACGAAGGGCGACTGTCGATCAATCCGCGCCCGCCCGTTGAGCGTATCAATGGCGCAACGGTTGACGTGCGTTTAGGCAATAAATTTCGCACCTTTAGCGGTCATACGGCGGCCTATATCGATCTGAGCGGGCCGAAAGCTGAAGTTAGCGCGGCGCTGGACCGGGTAATGAGCGATGAAATCGTGCTGCCGGAAGGCGACGCGTTCTACCTGCATCCGGGTGAACTGGCGCTGGCGGTAACGCTGGAATCCGTTACCCTACCGGCAGATTTGGTTGGCTGGCTCGATGGGCGTTCTTCACTGGCGCGTCTGGGGCTGATGGTTCACGTGACGGCGCACCGTATCGACCCGGGCTGGTCGGGTTGCATCGTGCTTGAGTTCTACAACTCCGGCAAGCTGCCGCTGGCGCTGCGTCCGGGCATGCTGATTGGCGCATTAAGTTTTGAGCCGCTTTCTGGCCCGGCTGCGCGTCCCTATAACCGTCGTGAAGATGCGAAATATCGCGATCAGCAGGGTGCGGTTGCCAGTCGTATTGATAAAGACTGACCTTCCGTCGCAAACCTGATGAGGGTGCCATGAGACGAATATTGACGACGCTGATGATTCTGCTGGTAGTGCTGATTGCCGGTCTTTCATCGTTGGTGCTGCTGGTGAATCCAAACGATTTCCGCAGTTATATGGTGAAGCAGGTTGAAAGCCGTACTGGATATCAGCTTCAGCTTGATGGCTCCCTTCGCTGGCATGTCTGGCCGCGGCTGAGCATTTTGTCCGGGCGGATGACGTTAACCGCGCCGGGCGCTAGCGCACCGTTGGTCCGGGCTGACAACATGCGTCTCGACGTTTCGCTGCTGCCGCTGCTTTCGCATCAGTTACAGGTGAAGCAGGTGATGCTGAAAGGCGCGGTAGTGCAGCTAACGCCGCAAACCGAAGCCTCCCGTAGCGATAATGCGCCGGTTGCGCCGAAAGGCACCTCGTTGCCGCAGGAGCCAGGCGATCGCGGATGGTCGTTTGATATCGCCGGGCTGCAGGTTGTCGATAGCGTGCTGGTGTTCCAGCACGAAGGCGATGAGCAGCTCACCATTCGTGATATTCATCTGCAGATGGATCAGGATGCCAATCATCAGGCATCCGTCGATTTCTCCGGGCGCGTTAACCGCGACCAACGCGATTTAACGCTCAGCTTTTCCGCCCAGGTGCAGGCCGGGGACTATCCCCGTCGTCTGGACGCTCAGCTGTCGCAGCTTAGCTGGCAACTACAGGGTGCGGATCTTCCCGCACAGGGCATCTCTGGTAGCGGCAGTCTGAATGCTGGCTGGCAAGAAGAGGCTAAAAAGCTTAGCTTTAGCGCACTCAATCTAACCGCTAACGATAGCGTGCTCACCGGTGACGGCAGCGTGGTGCTGGGCGATGTTCCGGTATGGGCGCTGAACCTTCAATCCGACAAGCTAAATCTCGATAACCTGTTGCTGCATTCGCCGATTGCGGATAGCGGCGGCGAGGCGCAAAAAGCCCAGGCTGCGCCATCGCGTCCGCGTCCAGTGATTGCCAGCAGTATCAATGTGGTCCCCTATAGCGGGCTGGCCGGTTTCAACGGTACGCTGGCGATGATGGCAAAAGCGGTTATCTGGCGCGGTATGCAGTTTGCCAACGTCAGCGTACAGGCCGAGAATCAGCGGGGTTTGCTTCGTATCTCGCAGCTGGGTGGAACGCTGGATGGTGGTCAGCTTTCGTTACCCGGCACGCTGGATGCCCGCAGTGGCGCTCCGGTAGCAGAGTTCCAGCCTAAGCTCGACAATATCCAGATTGGCAGCCTGCTAAAAGCCTTTAACTATCCGATCGACATGACGGGGCTTCTTTCATTGGCAGGGGATTTCTCCGGCTCGATGATTGATGCCGAGCATTTCCGTCGCGACTGGCAGGGGCAGGCGCATATAGAGATGAAGGACACCCGCACCGAAGGGTTGAACTTCCAGCAATTGGTGCAGCAGGCGGTTGAGCGCAGTACCGATATTCGCGGTCAGGATAACTACGACAGCGCCACGCGTTTGGATCAGTTTGCGGCGGATATCGATCTTGATAGCGGCATCATGACCTTCAGCAATATGGCCGGGCTCTCTTCGTTGATGGCGTTGACCGGCAAAGGTTCGCTGGATCTGGTCAAAGAAGAGGGCGATCTGCAGTTTGCCATTCAGGTGACTGGCGGCTGGCAGGGCCAAAGCAAACTGGTGGATATCCTGAAAACCACCGCGATTCCGCTGCGGGTTTACGGCAAATGGAACGAGCTGAACTACAGTCTGCAGGTTGATCAGGTACTGCGTCGCCATCTGCAAGGTGAGGCTAAGCGTCGATTGAACGATTGGGCCGAGCGTAATAAGAACACGCAGTCGGGCAAAGATGTGAAGCAATTGCTCGATAAGCAGTAAATAAGCAGTAAAAAAAAACCGGCAACGCTCAGGCTTGCCGGTTTTTTACTTTTGTCTCCCGGTCAGGTTAAACCTGCCGGGACTCTCATTTTGACTACACTTCGTAATCCAGCTCATCCTGCGGTGGCGGGATAATCTGCACTTTCTGCACCCGATGACTTTCAACCTGCAAGGTTTTCAACGTCCATGGGCCAATCTGCACCACTTCTCCGGCCTTCGGCACGCGCTGTAGATGCTCCATCAGCAGCCCGGCGATGGTGTGATATTCACGCTTATCGTCCAGCGGCAGCGGGATATATTGCACTAAGTCTTCCAGCGGCATATGACCGTTCGCGGTCCAGCTGCCATCCGCATTACGCGCAATATCATGGCGAGCGTCAATTTCCTCTGCTTCGTTTGGCAGGTTGCCGGCGATGGTTTCCGTCACGTCACTTAACGTCACGACCCCTTCAACAGAACCAAATTCATCCACCACGAAGGCAAAGTGGGTCCGCGCGTTACGGAACTGTTCCAGCGCCGACAGCAGCGGCAGAGCTTCCGGGAAGACCAGCGGCTGGCGGATTAACACGCGTAGGTTCAGCGGCTCTCCGCGCAGAGATTGTTGCAGCAGGTCAATCACGTGTACCACGCCAAGCAGGTCTTCTTCATCATCGCCGCCGGTGACGACGAGGCGCGTGTGCTGGTTTTTCTCCAGCAGCGCCCGCACTTCGCTTTCCGGCGCGCTCAGATCGATATGCTCAATATCGTGGCGCGAGGTCATAATACTGCTGACCGTACGCTGGTTGAGATTGAGCACGCGCTCAATCATCCGTCGCTCCTGCGGGTCGAAGATCTGCTGGTTATCCTGATCGACCAGCATCGAGGCGGTACTAGCATCCAACTCGGCATCTTCTTTATTACCGCTTAGCAGACGCATCACCGCGTCGGTAGTGCGGCTTCGCAGCGACTGGTTGGCGGTCAGGAAACGGCGGCGATTGAAGATGGCCAGCTGATTAAGGGACTCGATCATCACCGAGAAACCAATGGCGGCGTACAGATAACCTTTCGGAATGATGACGCCAAAGCCTTCGGCCACCAGGCTAAAACCAATCATCAGCAGGAAGCTAAGGCACAAAATAACGATGGTTGGGTGGCTGTTCACAAAGCGGGTGAGCGCTTTGCTGGCGAGCAGCATCAGGCTAATAGCGATAATGACCGCTGCCATCATCACTGCCAGATGATCTACCATCCCGACGGCGGTAATCACCGAGTCTAATGAGAAGACCGCATCCAGCACCACAATTTGCATCACCACCGGCCAGAAGCGGGCTCCGCGCCGTTGCGTTGGATTATCGCTGTCTTTGCCCTCCAGCCGCTCGTTGAGCTCTACCGTGGCCTTAAACAGCAAGAAGAAGCCACCGACCAGCATTATCAGGTCGCGGGCGCTGAAGGTAAAATTGCGGATGCTAAACAGCGGCTTCGTCAGCGTGACCAGCCACGAGATAGAGGCCAGCAGCAGCAGGCGCATTAACATCGCCAGTATCAACCCGGTGACGCGCGCTCGGTCGCGTTGGGCTGGCGGCAGCTTTTCGGCCAGGATGGCGATAAACACCAGATTATCAATTCCGAGAACCAGCTCGATGACGACTAGCGTCACGAGTCCCGCCCAAATAGACGGATCGGCAATCCATTCCATACGTTGGTTAAAACCTTATGTTACAAGACAAATTGATCATGGATAAATGCGCGGGAAAATGCAATGTCTGCGGGTGATTTATCCGGATAAAAATTATGGGGATTTGTTGAATAATAACCATATTGGGACTGTGATATATATTTAATATCAAAATAAAAATAAGCAATTAATTAACTTGTCAATATAAAGAAATTCCTAAAACCATTGTTCTAATTAGTCTTAATATTATTCTTAAAAATATTCTTTCAGTCAGCCTTACCTTGCCTGCTATTCACTTAGCTGCAACAATTCCCTCGGTGCTGAATGAAATGGTTATTGCTGGCTTTCATAAAGCAGTCAGATAGCAAAGCTAATTCATTCATATATATCCAGGAATATTCCATATTCTTTTATGGCTTGATTCCATACTACATAACAACATGATTTTAAGGTGAATTGGTAGCTGAAAGCCAAGGGCGGTAGCGTGCCTGAAGGCATAACGCAAAGTCTCGATTATTCTGTCAATAGCCTGCGGATGAATCCAATCTATTTTAGGATATATGCCAGTTATATTCACTGATAATTAAATGCATGGTGAATGCTCGGGTAATCAAATGGTACGGATTAATTTAATTCGCACAGGATAATTTTTCTGCCAAAGTGATAAATAATCAATGATGAAATCCAAACTAAAATTGATGCCATTATTGGTGTCGTTAAGCTTGATGAGTGGTTGCACCATCCTTCCAGGCAGCAATATGTCTACTTACGGAAAAGATGTGATTAAGCAGCAGGATGCTGATTATGACATTGGCCGAATGGTGAATGTTTATCCGCTGACCCCGCGACTGATTGAACAATTACGCCCACGTCCTAACGTCGCGCAACCTAACATGTCGCTGGATCAGGAGTTAAGCAATTACCAGTATCGCGTGGGTTCAGGCGATGTGCTGAACGTCACCGTCTGGGATCACCCGGAGTTGACCACCCCGGCGGGGCAGTATCGTAGCTCCAGCGATACCGGCAACTGGGTGCAGCCTGATGGCACCATTTTCTATCCGTATATCGGAAAAGTGCAGGTTAAAGGCCGCACGCTCGCGGAAATTCGCCAGACTATCACCCAACGTCTTGCCGCCTACATCACCGACCCGCAGGTGGATGTTAACGTCGCCGCTTTCCGTTCGCAGAAAGTCTATGTCTCGGGCCAGGTGGCGAAGTCGGGTCAGCAGGCGATTACCAACGTCCCGCTGACCGTACTGGACGCGCTCAACGCCGCCGGTGGTCTTGGCGAGCTTGCCGACTGGCGTAACGTGGTGCTGACCCACGATGGCCGCGAACAGCGAATTTCCGTACAGGCGCTGATGCAAAACGGCGACCTGAGCCAGAACCGCCTGCTGTATCCTGGCGACATTCTGTTCGTGCCGCGTAACGATGACCTGAAAGTCTTCGTGATGGGCGAAGTGAAAAAACAGAGCACCCTCAAAATGGACTTCAGCGGCATGACGCTGACCGAAGCGCTGGGCCAGGCAGAAGGTATCGACCTGAGCACCTCCGATGCCAGCGGCATCTTCGTGATTCGCCCAACCAAAGAGGGCAACAACGGCAAGATGGCCAACATTTATCAGCTGGATATGTCCGACGCGACCTCGCTGGTGATGGCGACCAACTTTATCCTCCAGCCGTATGACGTGGTGTACGTCACGACCGCGCCGGTTGCCCGCTGGAACCGTCTGATCAACCAACTGTTGCCGACCATCAGTGGCGTTCGCTACATGACCGACTCGGCGAAAGACATTCACACCTGGTAACTGACATGTTTAACAAAATTCTTGTGGTTTGCGTGGGGAACATCTGTCGTTCCCCCACGGCTGAACGGCTGCTGAGAAGCCATCTGCCGCAGATGACCGTTGAGTCGGCGGGGCTGGGTGCGCTGGTGGGAAAGGCGGCGGATGAACGCGCCGCGAGTGTGGCCGCGACGCACGATATTTCTCTCGACGGCCACTGTGCGCGCCAGCTCTCCGGGCGCATGTGCCGGGAGTACGATCTGATTCTGGCGATGGAGAAACGACATATCGCCACCCTGCATGAAATGGTGCCGGAGATGCGCGGCAAAGTCATGTTGTTCGGTCATTGGGATAACCAACGCGATATTCCCGATCCGTATCGCAAAAGCCGTGAGGCATTTGAAGCGGTGTACCAGTTACTCGACAGGTCTGCCGCCCAATGGGCGCAGGCGTTGAAAGCACAGCAGGGATAACCATGACAGATAAAGTAAAACAGATAAGCCCGGCGGTCTCGGGCGGCGATGAGATTGATATCGGTCGCCTTGTTGGCACGGTCATTGAAGCGAAATGGTGGGTTCTCGGCATTACCGCCGCTTTTGCCGCCGCGGCGATTGTTTATACCCTGTTCGCTACGCCGATATACAGCGCCGATGCGTTGGTGCGTATTGAGCAAAATCAGGGCAGCGCGCTGGTGCAGGACATCAGCAATGCGCTGACCAGCAAGCCGCCGGCGTCCGAAGCGGAAATCCAGATGATTACTTCTCGCCTGGTGCTGGGGAAAACCGTCGACGATCTGGATCTTGATATCGCGGTCAGTAAGAACACGTTCCCCATTCTGGGTGCCGGCTGGGAACGACTGATGGGACGTCAGAACGAGACGGTGAAAGTCACCAGCTTTAATCGTCCGGTGGCGATGGCTGACAGCACTTTTACGCTGGAGGTTGTAAGCCCGACGACCTACCGACTGAGCAACGATGATGGTTTCAGCGTCGAAGGCAAAGTGGGTGAGGCGGTGAACAAAGATGGCGTATCGCTGGTGGTTGCCGGTATTGCCGCCCACGATGGTGCCAGCTTTACGCTGACCAAATACTCGACGCTGGGCATGATCAACACCCTGCAAAACAGCCTCAGCGTGACGGAAGATGGTAAAGACTCCGGCGTACTGACGCTGAATATGGTCGGCGAAGATAAAGACCAGATCCGCGACATCCTTAATAGCATCGCCCGCAATTACGTGGCGCAGAACGTGGCGCGTAAGTCGGAAGAGGCGGCAAAGAGCCTTGAATTCCTCGAAGTGCAGTTGCCGCAGGTGCGTAGCCAGCTTGATGTCGCCGAAAATAAGCTAAACGCTTACCGTCAGCAAAAGGACTCCGTGGATCTGCCGCTGGAAGCGAAATCGGTGCTCGACTCCATGGTCAACATTGACGCCCAGCTTAATGAACTGACCTTCCGTGAAGCGGAAATTTCCAAGCTCTACACCCGTATTCACCCGGCGTATCGCACGCTGCTGGAAAAACGTCGGGCGCTGGAAGATGAGAAAGCGAAGCTCAGTCAGCGCGTCACGGCGATGCCGAAGACCCAGCAGGAAATTGTGCGTCTGACTCGCGATGTCGAGTCCGGCCAGCAGGTTTATATGCAGCTGCTGAATAAACAGCAGGAGCTGAAAATCACCAAAGCCAGCACCGTGGGCGATGTGCGCATCGTTGACCCGGCGATTACCCAACCGGGCGTAGTGAAGCCGAAGAAAGCGCTGATTATTCTGGGCAGTATTATTCTGGGCCTGATGCTCTCTATTGTTGGCGTGCTGCTGCGATCGCTGTTTAACCGCGGTATCGAAAGCCCGCAGGTGCTAGAAGAACACGGGATCAACGTGTACGCCAGCATTCCACTTTCGGAATGGCAAAAATCCCATGACAGCGTGAAAAACGTTAACGGCGTGAAGCGCTACAAGCAGAGCCAACTGCTGGCGGTGGGCAATCCAACCGATCTGGCGATTGAAGCGATTCGCAGCCTGCGCACCAGCCTGCACTTTGCCATGATGCAGGCGCAGAACAACGTGCTGATGATGACCGGGGTCAGCCCGTCTATCGGTAAAACCTTCGTCTGCGCCAACCTCGCGGCGGTGATTAGCCAGACCCATAAACGCGTACTGATGATCGACTGTGATATGCGTAAAGGCTATTCCCACGAACTGTTGGGCACCACCAACGACAACGGCCTGTCCGACGTTCTGGTGGGCAAAGCGACACTTGAAAGCAGCGCGAAGCGCACAACCATTGCCAATCTGGACCTTATCCCGCGCGGCCAGGTGCCGCCGAATCCGTCAGAGCTGCTGATGAGCGAACGCTTTAGCGAACTGCTGAAGTGGGGCTCGGCAAACTATGACCTGGTATTGATTGATACCCCGCCGATTCTGGCTGTGACTGATGCCGCCATCGTTGGCCGCCACGCCGGAACTACCCTGATGGTGACGCGCTACGCGGTCAATACCCTGAAGGAAGTTGAAACCAGTCTGAATCGCTTTGAACAAAACGGCATCACGGTGAAAGGGGTGATCCTCAACTCCATTTTCCGCCGCGCGACCGGCTATCAGGATTACGGCTACTACGAGTACGAGTACCAGTCGGACTCGAAATAACCTTTGCTTCTCACCCCGACCCTCCCCCCTGAGGGGAGAGGGGGAAAACCGAGCAGTCTCCTTACCCCAGAGCGTGCGGGAGAAAATTGCGGACTCTTTTCATCAGGAGAGCGCCGACCGGTTCCCTCTCCCCTCGGGGAGAGGGTTAGGGCGAGGGGAACCACAGCAGAACCGCTTATTCGGGGATACCCAATGACCACAGACTACCCATTGATCTCCATCTATATGCCAACCTGGAATCGCCAGCAGCTGGCGATCCGCGCGATCAAATCCATTCTGCGCCAGGACTACCCCCATTGGGAGATGATCATCGTGGATGATTGCTCCAGCAACTATGAACAGCTCCAGCAGTTTGTGGACGAACTCAATGACGTGCGCGTGCAGTACACCCGCAACGATTTTAACTCTGGCGCCTGCGCGGTACGCAATCAGGCCATCTTGCAGGCCAGAGGCCAGTTTATTACCGGCATCGATGATGACGATGAGTGGACGCCAAACCGTCTCTCGACTTTCCTTGAACATAAGCAGCAACTAATGGGCCATGCATTTTTATACGCCAACGACTATGTCTGCGAGGGCGAGGTTTATTCGCAGCCCGCCAGCCTGCCGCTGTATCCGAAATCACCGTTTTCCCGTCCGCTGTTTTATAAGCGCAACATTATCGGCAACCAGGTCTTTAGCTGGGCGTGGCGCTTTAAAGAGAGTCTGTTCGATACCGAGCTGAAGGCGGCGCAGGACTACGACATCTTCCTGCGCATGGTGGTGGCCTACGGTGAACCGTGGAAAATTGAAGCGGCAACGCAAATTCTGCATATCAACCACGGCGAAATGCAGATCACCTCATCGCCGAAAAAATTTTCCGGCTACTTCAGCTTCTACCGTAAGCACAAAGCCAAGTTTGATCGTGCCAGTAAGAAGTATCAACTGTTCACGCTGTACCAGATTCGCAATAAGCGTATGACGTGGAAGACGTTTCTGACGCTGCTGTCGGTGCGCAACGGCAAACGCTGGGTCGATGGATTACGGAGTAAATAATGCTGCTGGAAGACTTACGCGCAAACAGCTGGAGCCTGCGTCCCTGCTGCATGGTGACGGCCTATCGCATGGCTCACTTCTGCTCGGTGTGGCGCAAAAAAAACGTCATCAACAATCTGTGGGCGGCCCCGGTACTGGTGCTGTACCGCATCATCACCGAATGCTTTTTCGGTTATGAAATTCAGGCCGCGGCGACCATTGGCCGACGCTTCACCATTCATCACGGCTATGCGGTGGTTATCAATAAAAACGTGGTGGCGGGGGACGATTTCACCATCCGCCACGGCGTCACCCTGGGTAATCGAGGCCCCAACAGCCTGGATTGTCCGACCCTCGGCAACGGCGTTGAACTTGGCGCCAACGTGGTGATTATCGGCGGTATCCGCATCGGTAACCACGTGACGGTAGGCGCGGGCAGCGTGGTGCTCGACGACGTTCCCGATAATGCGCTGGTGGTGGGTGAAAAAGCGCGAGTGAAGGTAATTAAATGAATATTTTGCAATTCAATGTTCGTCTGGCCGAAGGCGGGGCGGCGGGCGTCGCGCTTGACTTACATCAGCGCGCGCTGCGTCAGGGGCTAAGCTCTACGTTTGTCTATGGCTACGGTAAAGGCGGTAAAAAAAGCGTTAGCCACGATCGCTATCCGCAGGTGGTGAAGCAAACCGCCCGGCTGACCTCGGTTGCCAATCTGGCGCTGTTCCGCCTGTTCAATCGCGATCTGTTTGGCAACCTCAACAACCTCTATCGCCAGGTCACGCGGCTGGATGGCCCGGTGGTGCTGCATTTTCATGTGATGCACAGCTACTGGCTGAACCTGGCCGACGTGGTGGATTTTTGCGAGCGCGTGAAAGGGCATAAAAGTGACGTCACCTTTATCTGGACGCTGCACGATCACTGGAGCGTGACCGGGCGCTGCGCGTTTTTAGACGGCTGCGAAGGCTGGAAGAGCGGCTGCCAGAAGTGCCCGACGCTCGATAACTATCCGCCGGTGAAAGTCGACCGCGCGCGCAGTTTGGTGGATGAAAAACGCCAGCTGTTCCGCCAGATGCTGGCGCTCGGCTGCCGTTTTATCTCGCCCAGCCAGCACGTAGCCGAGGCGTTTAATAGCCTTTATGGGGCAGGGCGCTGTCAGATAATCAACAACGGTATTGATGTGGCGACGGAAGCCATTCTGGCCGAATTAACGCCGATCAAAGCCAGCGCTACGCGGCCAAAAATTGCCGTGGTGGCGCACGACCTGCGCTATGACGGTAAAACCAATCAGCAGCTGGTGCGCGATATCATCGCCCTCGGCGACAAAGTGGAAGTCCACACCTTCGGTAAATTCTCGCCGTTTAGCGGTGACAACGTGGTGAACCACGGCTTTCTGACCGATAAACGTCAGCTGATGAGCGAGCTGAACCCGCTGGATGCGCTGCTGTTTAGCTCGCGGGTGGATAACTATCCGCTGATCCTCTGCGAAGCGCTTTCCATCGGGGTGCCGGTGATTGCCACTCACAGTGAGGCTGCCAAAGAGGTGCTGGAAAAATCCGGTGGCCTGACCGTGGATGAAGCACAAGCGCTGGCGCTGGTGCAGCTGCCAAAAGCGGACATTGCCCAGGCGGTATTCGGCACCACGCTTGAACGTTTTAGCGCGCGCAGCCGCCAGGCCTACAGTGGACAACAGATGCTGGAGGAATATGTCTCGTTCTATCAGAGTCTGTAGCTACCTGCTGCTGCCGCTAATCTACCTGCTGGTTAACGTTAAACTGGCGCAGTTGGGTGAAAGTTTCCCGATTACCATCGTCACCTTTCTGCCTGCACTGCTGCTGCTGTTTGTTGAACGCATCAACCTCAAAAAACTGATGATTGCCCTTGGGTTGGGCGTGGGGCTGACCCTGTTTAACTACGTGTTTGGTCAATCGCTGGACCCGAGCAAATACGTCACCTCAACGATGCTGTTTGTCTACATCGTGATTATTATTGGCATGGTCTGGAGCATTCGCTTTAAAACCATTTCGCCGCATAACCATCGTAAGATCCTGCGTTTCTTCTATGTGGTGATTACCATTATTGTGCTGCTGGCCGCCCTCGAGATGGCGCAGATTATTCTGTTTGGTGGCAGTAGCCTGATTGAGATAATTTCGAAATATCTTATATACAGTAATAGCTATGTGCTGAATTTCATCAAATTTGGTGGGAAGCGTACTACCGCGCTTTATTTTGAACCGGCATTCTTCGCTCTGGCATTAATCTCAATTTGGCTTTGCATCAAACAGTTTGGTATCAAAACGCCGAAGTCTGATGCTATGATTCTGGCAGGGATAATTCTTTCAGGATCGTTCTCTGGGGTAATGACATTTATCCTGTTCTATCTGCTGGAGTGGGCGTTCCAGTATCTGAACAAAGATGCGATCAAGAAAAAATTGCCGTTGGCGATTATTTCCTTAGGCGTGTTTTTAGTCGGTCTGGTATTTGCATTTCCGTATATTGCAACTCGCCTGGGCGATTTGGGTACGGAAGGTTCATCATCGTATTACCGTATTATTGGTCCATTGGTGATGGTCGGTTACTCATTGACAAGCATTGATGGAGTTATTCGCTTCGGATCTCTTTACGAATATGTTGCATCATTCGGAATATTTAACGGTGCGGATGTTGGTAAAACCATAGACAATGGTCTGTACCTGTTAATGATTTATTTTTCGTGGTTTGCAGTGATATTAACTGCGGGCTACCTGTATTACGTTTTTAAATTGTTTATTAACGCATTTGGGAATAATCGCAATTTCGCCGTGCAGCTGTATCTTTTCACGCCGATATCATTATTTTTTACCGGTTCGATATTTAGCCCGGAATATGCGTTTTTAATTGTTTGTCCTTTTATTCTGCGTAAAGCGCTGAATATTGCTGATAGCAGATGAGGTGAAACATGTTGTTAAGTGTGGTTACCGTCGCCTTTCGCAACTATGAAGGCGTGATGAAAACCTGGCGTTCGCTGGCGCATCTGGCGGGGGATCCGAGCCTGACCTTTGAGTGGATTGTGGTCGACGGCGGTTCGGATGACGGCACGGCAGAATTTCTCGAAAAACGTAATGGACAGTACCAGTTACGTTATGTCAGCGAGCCGGATAAAGGCCTGTATGACGCGATGAATAAAGGCATTCGCATGGCCAACGGCAAGTTTGTGCTGTTCCTTAATTCCGGCGACTGCTTTCATCCTGAGGTGGCGCAGTTTGTCCGCCAGCTGCGCGGCCAGAATGACGATGCCATGTTCCTCGGCGATGCGATGCTGGACTTTGGCGATGGTCATCAGGTGCGCCGCAGCGCCAAGCGCGGGTGGTATATTTACCACAGTCTTCCGGCCAGCCATCAGGCGATTTTCTTTCCGCTGCGTGGACTGAAAAATTATCCCTATGACGTGCAGTATCGCGTGTCATCGGATTATGCGCTGACCGCCAGAATGTATAAATCGGGCTACGGTTTTAAACGTATTAAAGGTCTAGTGTCTGAATTTTCGATGGGCGGCGTATCCACCACCAATAATTTGCAACTGTGTCAGGATGCGAAAAAAGTTCAACGCGAAATATTACGCCTGCCAACATTGTTGACGGAATTGTCTTATTTATTACGCCTGCGTACTACCGGTAAAACCAAGGCGCTGTATAACAAAGCGTAAGGAAATAAGATGCAGGAATTATCAGGATTCAAAGTCCCTAACGGTTTTCGCGGCGCAGGGGGGATTAAAGTCCAAATCTGGTGGGCGGTCCAGGCTACATTATTCGCCTGGTCACCGCAGATACTCTACCGCTGGCGCGCATTTTTATTACGCCTGTTTGGCGCAAAAATAGGAAAAAACGTAGTTATTCGCCCATCGGTGAAAATTACTTATCCATGGAAATTAACCATTGGTGATTATGCCTGGGTGGGTGATGACGCGGTGCTGTATACCTTGGGGAATATTACCCTCGGCGCTAATTCAGTCGTCTCGCAGAAATGTTATTTATGCACCGGTAGTCATGATTATCAGAGCGCGCATTTTGATATTCATGCCGCTCCAATAGTAGTCGGTGAAAAATGCTGGCTGGCAACCGATGTTTTCGTTGCCCCCGGTATAACGATAGGCGACGGCACGATAGTCGGTGCCCGTAGCAGCGTTTTTAAATCGCTACCGGCAAATATGATTTGTCGCGGCAATCCCGCAGTGGTCACGCGCGAACGCGTAGAGAAAGTTACTCCCTAAACGGGACTTTATTGAGGAAAATATCATGGCGAAAGTCGCACTTATTACCGGCGTAACCGGGCAGGATGGTTCTTATCTGGCGGAACTGCTGCTGGAAAAAGGATATGAAGTTCACGGGATCAAACGTCGTGCTTCTTCCTTTAACACCGAACGTGTCGATCACATCTACCAGGATCCGCACAGCAGCAACCCGAAATTTCACCTGCACTATGGCGATTTGACCGACAGCTCAAACCTGACGCGTATTCTCAAGGAAGTGCAGCCGGATGAAGTCTACAACCTGGGCGCGATGAGCCACGTTGCCGTGTCGTTCGAATCCCCGGAATATACCGCTGATGTTGATGCCATGGGTACGCTGCGACTGCTGGAAGCGATTCGCTTCTTAGGGCTGGAGAAGAAAACCCGTTTCTATCAGGCGTCAACCTCCGAACTGTACGGACTGGTGCAGGAAATTCCGCAAAAAGAAACCACCCCGTTCTACCCGCGCTCGCCGTATGCGGTTGCCAAGCTGTATGCCTACTGGATAACCGTCAACTATCGCGAATCCTACGGCATGTACGCCTGTAACGGCATTCTGTTCAACCATGAGTCCCCGCGTCGTGGTGAAACTTTCGTCACCCGTAAAATCACCCGTGCGATTGCCAACATCGCCCAGGGTCTTGAGAAGTGCCTGTACCTCGGCAACATGGACTCCCTGCGCGACTGGGGTCACGCCAAAGACTACGTGAAAATGCAGTGGATGATGCTGCAACAGGAGAACCCGGAAGATTTCGTGATTGCCACCGGCGTGCAGTACTCCGTGCGCCAGTTCGTCGAAATGTCCGCCGCACAGCTTGGAATCAAACTGCGCTTTGAAGGCACCGGCGTGGAAGAGAAGGGGATTGTGGTTTCCGTCACCGGTCACGATGCACCAGGCGTGAAGCCGGGCGACATAATGGTGGCCGTCGATCCGCGCTACTTCCGTCCGGCGGAAGTGGAAACCCTGCTCGGTGACCCAACCAAAGCGCACGAGAAGCTGGGCTGGAAACCGGAAATCACCCTGAAAGAAATGGTTTCTGAAATGGTGGCTAACGATCTGGAAGCCGCGAAGAAACATTCTCTGCTGAAATCCCACGGCTACGAAGTGGCGATCGCCCTGGAGTCCTGAGTATGACCCGACAACGTATTTTTGTGGCGGGTCACCGGGGAATGGTGGGCTCAGCCATCGTTCGACAGCTTGAGCAGCGCGGCAATGTGGATCTGGTTTTACGCCGCCGCGATGAGCTTAATCTGCTGGACAGCCGCGAGGTGAATGACTTTTTTGCTCGCGAAAACATTGATCAGGTGTATCTGGCGGCGGCGAAGGTGGGCGGCATTGTCGCCAACAACACTTTCCCGGCGGATTTCATCTACGAGAACATGATGATCGAAAGCAACATTATTCATGCGGCGCATAGCCATAACGTGAATAAGCTGCTGTTCCTCGGCTCATCGTGCATCTATCCGAAGATGGCGAACCAGCCAATGCACGAAAGCGAGCTGCTGCAGGGGACGCTGGAGGCCACCAACGAGCCGTACGCGATTGCTAAAATCGCCGGTATCAAACTGTGTGAGTCCTACAACCGTCAGCATAACCGCGACTATCGCTCGGTGATGCCCACCAACCTGTACGGGCCGAACGACAACTTCCACCCGAGCAATTCACACGTGATTCCGGCGCTGCTGCGCCGCTTCCACGAGGCGTCACAGCAAAACGCCGCCGACGTGGTGGTATGGGGGAGCGGCACGCCGATGCGTGAGTTCCTGCACGTTGATGATATGGCGGCGGCGAGCATCCACGTGATGGAGCTGGATCGCAGCGTATGGCTGGAAAACACCCAGCCGATGCTGTCGCACATCAACGTCGGTACCGGCGTGGACTGCACCATCCGCGAGCTGGCGCAAACGCTGGCGAAAGTGGTGGGCTTTAAGGGGCGGGTGGTGTTTGACGCCACCAAACCGGACGGCACGCCGCGCAAGTTGCTCGACGTTTCGCGTCTGCATCAACTGGGCTGGTATCACGAAATCTCACTGGAAGCCGGCCTTGCCAGCACCTACCAGTGGTTTTTAGAAAACCAGCAGCGCTTTCGGGGGTAACTCATGTTTCTGAGCCAGCACGCTTTTGCCACCGTCGTACAGTCTACGCCGCTTATCTCTATCGATTTGATCGTTGAGAACGCGCAGGGCGAGATTCTGCTGGGCAAACGCAATAACCGTCCAGCGCAGGGTTTCTGGTTCGTGCCGGGCGGTCGGGTACAGAAAGATGAACCGCTGGCCGAGGCGTTTGCCCGTCTGACGGAAGCCGAACTGGGGCTGCGCCTGTCGATGACGGCGGGCCGCTTCCACGGCGTATGGCAGCATTTCTATGACGACAACTTCTCGGGCGAAGATTTTTCCACCCACTACATTGTGCTGGGATTCCGTCTGCAGGTGGATGCCGACGCGCTTGCGCTACCGGTGGCTCAGCATAACGAATATCGTTGGCTGACGCCGCAGGCGCTGCTGGAGGCGGACAACGTTCATGACAACAGCCGCGCCTATTTCCGCGTCGACAAAATGGCCGAGGTGCTGGGTCTATGAAAATTCTGGTGTATGGCATCAATTATTCGCCTGAACTGACCGGTATCGGCAAATACACCGGCGAAATGGTGGAGTGGATGGCGCGTCAGGGCCATGAGGTGCGGGTGATTACCGCGCCACCGTACTACCCGCAATGGCAGGTTGGCGTGAATTACTCAAGCTGGCGCTACCGTCGGGAAGAGGGTGATGCCACCGTGTGGCGCTGCCCGCTGTACGTACCGAAGCAGCCGTCGACCCTCAAGCGGTTAATGCATTTAGGCAGCTTTGCGTTGAGCAGCTTCTTCCCGCTAATGGCCCAGCGTCGCTGGAAGCCGGATCGCATTATCGGCGTGGTGCCCACGCTGTTTTGCACGCCGGGTATGCGCCTGCTGGCGAAGCTCTCCGGTGCGCGTACGCTGCTGCATATTCAGGATTATGAAGTGGACGCCATGCTCGGTCTGGGGATGGCGGGCAAAGGCAAGACCGGCAAGGTGGCGAAGCTCGCCAGCGCGTTTGAACGCAGCGGCCTGCATAACGTCGATAACGTGTCGACGATCTCGCGTTCGATGATGAACAAAGCCTGTGAAAAAGGCGTCCCGGCAGAAAAAGTGATTTTCTTCCCTAACTGGTCGGAAGTGGCCCGTTTCCGCGACGTCCCGGAAACGTTGGTTATCGCTCTGCGCCAGCGTTTGGGGTTAGACGACGCGCGCAAAATTATTCTCTACTCCGGCAATATCGGGGAAAAACAGGGGCTGGAGAGCGTGATTGACGCCGCTGACCAGCTCCGCGCACAGCCGTGGCTGTTTGTGATTGTCGGCCAGGGCGGCGGCAAGGCGCGGCTGGAAAAACTGGCCGCTGAACGCGGGCTGGAGAACGTCAAGTTTCTGCCGCTGCAATCGTATGAAGATTTACCCGCGCTGCTGGCGATTGCAGATTGCCATCTGGTGATACAAAAGCGCGGCGCGGCCGATGCCGTGCTGCCGTCGAAGCTGACCAATATTCTGGCAGTCGGCGGTAATGCGGTGATTACCGCCGAAGCGCCAACCGAGCTGGGCCAGCTGTGCGAGGACAATCCGGGCATCGCCGTGTGCGTCACGCCGGAGTCGGTCCCGGCGTTGGTCGAAGGGATTGAACAGGCGCTGATGATGCCAAAACAGAATACTGTCGCCCGAACCTGGGCAGAACGCGCGCTCGATAAAGAGCACGTTCTTAACCAATTTATTGCTGATATTCGGGGTTAAACGATGAGTCAATCTACGCTTTTCCCGGTCGTGATGGCCGGTGGCTCGGGCAGCCGCCTGTGGCCGTTGTCCCGAGTGCTTTATCCTAAGCAGTTCCTGTGCCTGAAAGGGGATATGACCATGCTGCAGGCGACGGTTAATCGCCTGCAAGGCGTGAAGTGCGCAAGCCCGGTGGTTATCTGCAACGAGGAACACCGTTTTATCGTCGCCGAGCAGCTGCGTCAGCTGAACAAGCTGACGGAAAATATCATTCTGGAACCGGCGGGGCGCAACACCGCCCCGGCGATTGCGCTGGCGGCGCTGGCGGCAAAGCGTCGTGAGCCGGAAAACGACCCGCTGATGCTGGTGCTGGCAGCGGATCATGTGATTCAAAATGAAGACGCATTCCGCGCTGCGGTACGCGAAGCCACGCCGTATGCCGAAAGCGGCAAGCTGGTGACATTCGGCATCGTTCCAGCGCTGCCGGAAACCGGCTATGGCTACATTCGTCGCGGCGAGGTGAGTCCGGGCGTTGAGGATACGCTGGCCTTTGAAGTGGCGCAGTTTGTTGAAAAACCGAATCTCAGCACCGCTCAGGCCTACGTGGCCTGCGGCGAGTATTACTGGAACAGCGGAATGTTCCTGTTCCGCGCCGGGCGCTACCTGGAGGAGCTGGGTAAATATCGCCCGGATATCCTCAGCGCCTGTGAGAAAGCGATGGATATCACCGACCCGGATTTGGATTTTATCCGCGTCGACGAAGCTGCGTTTCTGAGCTGCCCGGATGAGTCCATCGACTATGCGGTGATGGAACGTACCACCGATGCGGTGGTGGTACCGATGGACGCAGGCTGGAGCGACGTCGGCTCCTGGTCATCGCTGTGGGAAATCAGCACCCAAACGGCGGAAGGCAACGTCCACCACGGTGACGTTATCAGCCACAAAACGGAAAACAGCTACATTTACGCCGAATCGGGGCTGGTGACGACCGTCGGGGTAAAGGATTTGGTGGTGGTGCAAACCAAAGACGCGGTGCTTATCGCCGATCGCAACGCGGTGCAGGACGTGAAAAAGGTGGTCGAGAGAATTAAGGCCGACGGCCGTCACGAACACCATATCCACCGCGAGGTTTATCGCCCGTGGGGGAAATACGACTCGATTGACTCCGGCGACCGTTATCAGGTGAAACGCATCACCGTGAAGCCGGGCGAAGGGCTGTCGCTGCAGATGCATCATCACCGGGCAGAACACTGGATCGTGGTGGCCGGGACCGCCAAAGTTACCCTCAATGATGAGATCAAACTGCTGGGCGAAAACGAATCTATCTACATTCCGCTCGGCGTCACCCACTGCCTGGAAAACCCGGGGAAAATCCCGCTCGACCTGATTGAAGTGCGCTCCGGCACCTATCTGGAAGAGGACGACGTGGTGCGTTTCGCCGATCGCTACGGACGCGTGTAGCGCCCCACCGAACGTAGCCCGGATAAGCAAGGCGCCATCCGGCAAATCACGACACTAAAAATACATGACCCTCACCGGTCAGGGCCAACTGTTGCCTGAAGAAAGGTAAGAACATGAAAAAATTAACCTGTTTTAAAGCCTACGACATTCGCGGCAAGCTGGGCGAAGAGCTCAACGAAGATATCGCCTGGCGCATTGGCCGCGCCTACGGTGAATACCTGAAGCCGAAAACCATCGTGCTGGGCGGCGATGTACGTCTGACCAGCGAAGCGCTGAAGATGGCCTTAGCGAGAGGCCTGCGCGATGCGGGCGTTGACGTGCTGGATATCGGCCTTTCCGGCACTGAAGAGATTTACTTTGCCACTTTCCATCTTGGCGTTGACGGCGGCATTGAAGTGACTGCCAGCCACAACCCGATGGACTACAACGGCATGAAGCTGGTGCGTGAAGGTGCGCGCCCGATTAGCGGCGACACCGGCCTGCGCGATGTGCAGCGTCTGGCCGAGGCCAATGACTTCCCGCCGGTGGATGAAAACCAGCGCGGCAGCTACCAGAAAATGAACCTGCAGGACGCCTATATCGACCATCTGCTGGGTTATATCGACGTCAAAAACCTGACGCCGCTGAAGCTGGTGGTTAACTCCGGTAACGGCGCGGCAGGCCCGGTGATTGATGCGCTGGAAGCCCGCTTTAAGGCGCTGAGCGTGCCGGTGAACCTGATTAAAGTGCACAACACCCCGGACGGTACTTTCCCCCACGGTATTCCTAACCCGCTGCTGCCCGAGTGCCGCGACGACACCCGCAATGCGGTTATTAAATACGGTGCTGATATGGGCATCGCTTTCGACGGTGATTTTGACCGCTGCTTCCTGTTCGATGAAAAAGGCCAGTTTATCGAGGGCTACTACATTGTGGGTCTGCTGGCGGAAGCGTTCCTTGAGAAGAACCCCGGAGCGCGCATCATTCACGACCCGCGCCTGTCCTGGAACACCGTCGATGTGGTGACGGCGGCGGGCGGCACGCCGGTGATGTCAAAAACCGGCCATGCCTTTATTAAGGAACGTATGCGTCAGGACGACGCGGTATACGGCGGCGAAATGAGCGCTCACCACTACTTCCGCGACTTTGCCTACTGCGACAGCGGCATGATCCCGTGGCTGCTGGTCAGCGAACTGTTGAGCCTGAAGGGCAAAACGCTGGGCGAACTGGTGCGTGATCGAATGGCGGCCTTCCCGGCCAGCGGTGAGATCAACAGCAAGCTGGCGGAGCCGGGCGCGGCGATTGCCCGCGTAGAGGCTCATTTCGCTGGCAGCGCGCTGGAGATCGATCGCACCGACGGTATCAGCCTGGCGTTTGCCGACTGGCGCTTCAACCTGCGTTCTTCCAACACTGAACCGGTGGTGCGACTGAACGTGGAGTCGCGCGGGAATTCACCGCTGATGCAGGCGCGAACGCAGGACATTCTGGCGTTGCTGAATCAGTAATTGCTATTCCCCTCACCCTAACCCTCTCCCCACAGGGGAGAGGGGACCGTTCGAGCCCCTTTGGGTAGGGGGCCGTTTGAGCCACTGCGGTAAACGGTTTTCTCCCTCGCCCCTTTGGGTAGGGGACCGTTTGAGCCGCTGCGGTAAACGGTTTTCTCCCTCGCCCTTTTGGGTAGGGGGCCGTTCGAGCCGCTGCGGTAAACGGTTTTCTCCCTCGCCCATTTGGGTAGGGGGCCGTTCGAGCCACTGCGGTAAACGGTTTTCTCCCTCACCCCTTTGGGTAGGGGGCCGTGCGAGCCGCCGCGGTAAACGGTTTTCTCCCTCGCCCCCGTGGGGAGAGGGTCGGGGTGAGGGGATAATTGACGAAATAGGACCAACGATGACGACTCTAAAAAAGCGCGAACGAGCCAAAACGAATGCATCGTTAATCTCAATGGTGCAGCGTTTTTCAGACATCACCATCATGTTAGGTGGACTATGGCTGGTATGTCAGGCCGTCGCTTTGCCATTTTTGTACCTGCATTTGCTGATGGCGCTGGTCACGCTGGCGGTGTTCCAGATGATTGGCGGGATCACTGATTTTTATCGCTCATGGCGCGGTGTGCATATCACCACGGAGCTACTGCTGCTGTTGCAGAACTGGACGTTGAGCCTGGTCTTTGCTGCCGGGCTGCTGGCATTCAACGATGATTTTAATACCAACTTTGGCATGTGGCTGGCGTGGTATCTGTTGAGCACCATCGGCATGCTGGCGAGCCGGGTGTTCATTCGCTATGGCGCAGGCGTGCTACGTCACCGGGGATACAACACCCGCTACGTGGCGGTGGCTGGGGATATGCCGGAAGGGCAGGAGCTGCTGGAGAGTTTCCGCAACCAGCCGTGGCTTGGCTATGAAGTGGTGGGTAGCTATTACGAGGCCAAACCCGGCGGCGTCAATGCCGACTGGATGGGCAACCTCGAGCAGCTACGCGATGACGCCCGCAGCGGCAAAATCCACAACGTCTATATCTCGATGACGATGCAGGAAGAGAGCGATATCAAAAATCTGGTACGCGACCTGGCCGATACCACCTGTTCGGTACTGCTGATCCCCGATGTGTTCACCTTCAATATCCTTCACTCGCGGGTGGAAGTGGTCAACGGTATTCCGCTGGTGCCGCTGTACGACACGCCGCTGTCCGGGGTTAACCGCATCATCAAGCGCCTTGAAGACATTGTGCTGGCGCTGTGCATTCTGCTGCTGATTTCACCGGCGCTGTGCTGCATTGCGCTCGCGGTGAAGCTGACTTCGCCGGGGCCGATTATTTTCCGTCAGACCCGCTACGGCATGGACGGTAAGCCAATCAAAGTATGGAAATTCCGCTCGATGAAGGTGATGGAAAACGACTCGGTGGTCACTCAGGCGACGCAAAACGATCCGCGCGTGACCCGCGTCGGTAACTTCCTGCGCCGCACCTCGCTGGATGAGCTGCCGCAGTTTATCAATGTGCTCACCGGTGGGATGTCCATTGTTGGCCCACGTCCGCATGCGGTGGCGCACAACGAGCAGTACCGTCAGCTGATTGAGGGCTACATGCTGCGCCACAAAGTGAAACCGGGGATTACCGGCTGGGCGCAGATCAACGGCTGGCGCGGTGAAACCGATACCCTGGAAAAAATGGAAAAACGGGTGGAATTCGACCTCGAATACATCCGCGAATGGAGCCTGTGGCTCGATATCCGCATTGTGTTCCTGACGGTATTCAAAGGCTTTGTCAACAAAGCAGCCTACTGAGGAAGTGACATGGGCCTGAGAGAAAAAACCATCAGCGGCGCGAAATGGTCGGCGATGGCAACGGTGGTGATTATTGGTCTGGGGTTGGCGCAGATGACCGTACTGGCGCGGTTATTTGATGGCCACCAGTTTGGTCTGTTGACCGTGTCGTTGGTGATTATTGCGCTGGCGGACACGCTGTCGGATTTCGGCATCGCCAACTCGATTATCCAGCGGAAGGAAATCAGCCAACTGGAGCTGACCACGCTCTACTGGCTGAACGTGGGATTGGGGCTGGTGGTGTGCGCGGCGGTCTATCTGCTGAGCGATACCATTGCCCGCGCGCTGCACAACCCGGATCTGGCGCCGCTGATTAAAACGCTGTCGCTGGCATTTGTGGTTATTCCCCACGGCCAGCAGTTCCGCGCATTAATGCAAAAAGAGCTGGAGTTTAACAAGATTGGTTCGATTGAAACCGCGGCGGTGCTGTCCGGGTTTACCTTCACGGTCATTAGCGCCTGCTATTGGCCGCTGGCGATGACGGCTATTCTCGGTTATCTGGTTAACAGCGCGGTGCGTACGCTGCTGTTCGGCTATTTTGGCCGCAAAATCTACCGTCCAGGGCTGCATTTTTCGCTTAGTTCCGTGATGCCAAACCTGCGCTTTGGCGCATGGCTAACCGCCGATAGCATCATCAACTACGTCAATACCAACCTGTCGACGTTGACCCTGGCGCGTATTCTCGGTGCCAGCGTAGCCGGTGGCTACAACCTGGCCTACAACGTGGCGGTGGTGCCCCCGATGAAGCTCAACCCGATAATCACCCGCGTGCTGTTTCCGGCCTTTGCCAAAATTCAGGACGATAACCAAAAGCTGCGGGTCAATTTCTACAAGCTGCTGTCGGTGGTGGGGATTATCAATTTCCCGGCGCTGCTAGGGTTAATGGTGGTCAGCAATAACTTCGTGCCGTTGGTATTTGGCGAAAAATGGCTGCATATCGTGCCTATCCTGCAATTGCTGTGCGTCGTAGGGCTGCTGCGTTCGGTTGGCAACCCGATTGGTTCGCTGCTGATGGCGAAAGCGCGAGTCGATATCAGCTTTAAATTCAACGTTTTTAAAACCTTCCTGTTTATTCCGGCGGTGATTATCGGCGGGCAGCTTGGCGGCGCGATTGGCGTCACCTTCGGCTTCCTGCTGGTGCAAATTATCAACACCGTTCTTAGCTACTTCGTGATGATTAAACCGGTGCTGGGACCCAGCTACCGCGACTACCTGTTAAGCCTGTGGCTGCCGCTGCGGTTGTCGCTGCCGACGCTTATCACCAGCTATGTCGTTGGCCGCCTGCTGGAAGGCAGCCTGGCGCTATCGCTGCTGTTGGCACTACAGGTACTGGCGGGTGTGGTGAGTTTTGCACTGGTTGTTCTGCTCTCCCGCAACAGTTTGCTTATTGAACTTAAAACAACGCTCTGTCGGAGCGAAAAATTAAAGACGTTATTACGCGTTGCTAATTGATTGACTTGAACCCCCTTTGATGAGGCCATGATGAAATTATTAATTTTGGGCAACCATACCTGCGGCAACCGCGGCGATAGCGCCATTATGCGTGGGCTACTCGATGCGATACTCCGTCAGCAGCCAGATGTTGAGATGGATGTGATGAGCCGTTTTCCGATCAGTTCCTCCTGGTTGCAGGGGCGCGAGATTATCGCCGATCCGTTGTATCAGCTCAGCCAGAAGCAGCAGGCGGCGCCGGGTGTCAGTGGGCGCGTGAAGAAGGTGCTGCGCCGTCGCTTCCAGCATAAGATTTTACTGGCGAAAGTGACTGGCGAAGGCAAGCTGCGCAACTTTGAAATTGCGCCTGAATTTCATGAGTTTGTGCGTTTTCTCGGCAAATATGATGCGATAATTCAGGTCGGCGGGTCGAACTATGTCGATCTCTACGGTTTGACGCACTTCGAATATCCGCTGTGCGCCTTTATGGCCAATAAGCCTATCTACATGATCGGCCACAGCGTGGGGCCGTTCCAGAACCCAGACTTTAACCAGCTGGCGAACTACGCCTTTGGCCGTACCAATGCGTTAATTCTGCGCGAAACCGTCAGCCGTGAGCTGATGGCGAAGGCGCAGATTGATACCCGCAAAGTAGAGCAGGGCGTTGACACCGCCTGGCTGGTGGAACATCGCAACGACAGTTTTGAACCGAGCTACGCGGTGCAGCACTGGTTGAACCTGACGGCGCAGCGTAAAACTGTCGCTATCACCCTGCGCGAGCTGGAGCCGTTTGATAAACGCCTGGGCACTACCCAGCAGGCCTATGAAAAAGCCTTTGCCGAGGTGGTGAATCGCATGATTGCGGACGGCTACCAGGTGCTGGCGCTGTCGACCTGTACCAGCATCGACCGCTATAATCGCGACGATCGCATGGTGGCGCTGCGCATGTCGCAGTATGTTGAAAACCGCGAACACTTCCATATCGCCATGGATGAACTGAACGACGTGGAGATTGGCAAAATTCTCTCTTCGTGTTCGCTGACCATCGGCACCCGCTTGCATTCGGCCATTATCTCCATGAACTTTGGCACCCCGGCTATCGCCATTAACTACGAGCACAAATCAGCTGGGATTATGCAGCAGCTGGGCATGCCGGAGATGGCTATCGACATTCGTCATCTGCTGGATGGCTCCATGCAGGGCGTGGTGGCCGATATGTTAAATCAGCTGCCCGCGCTCGCTGAACGCGTAGCGACGGCGGTGGAAGGCGAGCGGCAGAAAGGCTTTACCATGATTGAGTCGGTGCTAAACCGCATCCGGGAGGGCCGATGAAAGTCAGTTTCTTCCTGCTGAAATTCCCGTTAGCGTCGGAAACCTTCGTCCTAAACCAGATTGTGGCGTTTATTGAAATGGGCCACGAGGTGGAGATTGTCGCCCTGCAGAAGGGCGATTTGACCAACACCCACGCGGCCTATACCCAGTATCGGCTGGCGGAAAAAGTTCGCTGGTTGCAGGATGAACCGCCGACCGCGCTGGCGAAGCTGCGCTATCGCGGGTTCAGCACCCTGTGTGGCCTGCATCGCCCTGCGGTTTGGCGGGCGCTCAATATGCAGCGCTACGGCCACGAGGCTCGCAATCTGATCCTCTCATCAATTTGCAGCCGCACGCCCGCGCCCATTACCGCAGATGTGTTCATCGCCCACTTTGGCCCGGCGGGCGTCACTGCAGCGAAGCTGCGAGAGCTGGGCGTCATTCGCGGCAAAATTGCCACGGTGTTCCACGGGATCGATATTTCCAGCCGCGAAGTGCTGAACCATTACACCGGTGAATATCAGCAGCTCTTCCGCCGGGGTGACATGATGCTGCCAATCAGCCAGCTGTGGGCCGACCGCCTGCAGGCGATGGGCTGCCCGATGGATAAGATCACCGTCTCGCGGATGGGCGTCAATATGGAGCGTTTCGCTCTGCGCCCACTAAAAGCGCCGCACGCATGTTTGCAAATTATCTCCGTGGCGCGTTTGACCGAGAAAAAAGGGCTACATGTGGCGATTGAAGCCTGTCGCCAATTGAAAGAGCAGGGCGTCAATTTTCGTTACCGCATTCTTGGCATTGGGCCATGGGAGCGCCGCTTGCGCACGCTGATTGAGCAATATCAACTGGAAGACCGGGTCGAGATGTCTGGTTTTAAGCCGAGCCACGAGGTGAAGGCGATGCTTGATGACGCGGACGTTTTCCTGCTGCCGTCAATTACCGGCGCAGATGGCGATATGGAGGGGATCCCGGTGGCGCTGATGGAAGCGATGGCGGTGGGGATCCCTGTGCTGTCCACCGTACACAGCGGTATTCCGGAACTGATCGACTCCGGTCATTCAGGCTGGCTGGTGGATGAGAACGATGCCAGGGCGCTGGCCGATAAGTTGCGGGCATTAGGACGGATGGATGAACAGAGTCTGCAACCGGTACTGGCGCGCGCGCGCGCCAAGGTGGAAACCGATTTTAATCAGCAGGTGATTAACCGCCAGCTTGCTGGCCTGCTGCACACGCTTTGCTAAGGAGGCTTGATGCATACCTTAACCCGACGCTACTTTCTGACGGCTGGCGCAACGCTGGCCGCTGCCTTGCCGGTTCTTCCCGTCGCCAGCGCGCGCGCAGCGGGAAAGAGCGCTGTTGCCGATATTCGTGATTTCCTGCGCAGCGACGACTGGATCCGGGCATTCAATGACGCCTTTAGCCGCGCGGACACCGTCATCGTCCCGGCAGAAGTTATCTGCGATAACATCAATACGGCTATCACCATCCCGGCCGGGAAAACGCTGCATATTGCCGGTGGCCTGAAAGGCAACGGTCGTGGCCGGTTTATCTTACAAAAAGGCTGCCAGATTATCGGTAGCGGTGCGGCGAGCCTGCACAACATTACCCTCGACGTGCGCGGCGGCGATTGCACTATCGCCGGGTTGAACATGAGCGGATATGGGCCGGTGGCACAGATATTTATCGGCGGCAAGGATAAAAATCAGATGCGCAATTTGACCGTTACTCGCCTGACTATCACCAAAGCCAACTACGGCATTCTGCGTCAGGGATTCCATAATCAGTGGGTCGATGTCAACATCACCCACTGCCACTTTAGCTATCTACAAGGTGATGCGATTGAGTGGAACGTGGCGATTAACGACCGCAACATTCTTATCTCCGACCACGTTATTGACCATATCGACTGTACCAACGGTAAAGTGAACTGGGGTATCGGCATTGGCCTTGCGGGCAGCACCTACGATAATGGCTATCCGGAAGAGCAGGCGGTCAAAAATTTCGTCGTCGCCAACATCACCGGCAGCAACTGCCGACAGCTGGTTCACGTCGAAAACGGCAAACACTTTATTATCCGTAATGTGAAAGCCAGCAATATCACGCCGGATTTCAGTAAGAAGGCGGGAATAGATAATGCCACGGTCGCGATATACGGATGTGATAATTTCGTTATCGATGGTATTGATATGGTTAATAGTGCCGGTATGTTAATTGGCTATGGTGTTATCAAAGGTAACTATCTGTCTATACCGCAAAACTTCCGCTTGAATAATATCCAGCTGGATAATAGTCAGCTGGCATATAACGTGCGGGGTATTCAGATCTCATCCGGCAACAACCCGTCGTTTGTTTCCATCACCAACCTCACCATGAAGCGCGCCGCGCTTGAGATTCATAACAAGCCACAGCACTTTTTCCTGCGCAATATCAATGTGATGCAGGAGTCGGCTCGCGGAGCGGCTCTGCAGATCAACTTTGACTTACGTAAGGACGTCCGCGGGAAGTTTATGGCGCGCGATGACACGCTGCTGTCGATGGCCAACGTCACGGCGGTGAATGAGAAGGGTCAGCCATCGGTGGATATAGACCATGTTGACCAGCGGGTGGTTAATGTTGAGCGGCTGAATTTCGCGCTACCACATCGTTGAAGACGATAAGCCACTCTATTCTCAGACTACACTCAGGGTTTTCACCTACTTGAAGCAGTACTATGAGAAAACAGAGTGGATTAAACATGTTTAATCGCTATAATTCATCAACCGAATATAGGTGGACAAGATAATGGTTAATTTGAAAGCAGTCATTCCGGTAGCGGGCCTGGGTATGAATATGTTACCCGCCACGAAGGCCATTCCTAAAGAGATGCTGCCGATCGTCGACAAGCCAATGGTTCAGTACATCGTTGACGAAGTGGTTGCTGCAGGGATCAAAGAAATCGTTCTGGTCACACATGCATCGAAAAACTCGGTGGAAAACCACTTCGACACGTCCTATGAACTTGAAGCACTGCTTGAGCTGCGTGTAAAACGCCAGCTGTTGGCGGAAGTTCAGGCTATCTGTCCTCCTGGCGTGACTATCATGAACGTGCGTCAGGCTCAGCCTCTAGGCTTGGGTCACTCCATTCTCTGCGCGCATCCGATTGTTGGCGATAACCCGTTTGTGGTTGTCCTGCCGGATATCGTGCTGGACAGCGCTAGCGCCGATCCTCTGCGTTATAATCTGGCGGCCATGGTTGCACGTTTCAACGAGACGGGCCGTAGCCAGGTGCTGGCAAAACGTATGCCGGGTGATCTTTCAGAATATTCTGTGATCAAGACAAAAGATCCGCTGGATGTTGAAGGTAAAGTGAGCCGTATCGTCGACTTTATCGAAAAACCCGATCAGCCGCAGGAGCTCGACTCTGATCTGATGGCCGTTGGCCGCTATGTTCTTTCTGCTGATATCTGGGCTGAGCTCGCAAAAACCGTGCCGGGTGCATGGGGCCGTATCCAGCTGACCGATGCGATTGCTGAACTGGCGAAAAAACAGTCTGTTGATGCAATGCTAATGACCGGTGAAAGCTACGACTGCGGTAAGAAGATGGGGTATATGCAAGCGTTTGTGCAGTATGGGCTTCGGAACCTGAAGGAAGGGGCGAAGTTCAGGAAAAGTATTGAGAAACTGCTGACGGAGTAGGGTGTTTAAGGTGGTTATTAATGCGTTGCATTAAGTATTGAAAAATGGCAGTGGATATTATGAACTTCGGAATTTTAGAAGCTCGTAGTTGAAACTGCTTTTTTGTTTAAGAATTATTAATAGAGAGATTGTATCTTTCTATACAATGGATCTTAATATTTATCGAACAAGTGAGAACAGAATTTATTGTTACCAACATTTTTATTTTTTAAAAATAAAAGTGTAAGATTATTCTGTTCTATGAAGTAATGTTCAGTGCACTGGTAGCTGTTAAGCCAGGGGCGGTAGCGTGCTTTTTTATTTTAATTAGAACCTCATATTTAAGTATTCAAACCCTACTAATTAGCGTTATGACATCAATAAAGATTTCCACTGTCAAAATACGCAAGCGTATATGAAATGTAAATACGAATTTGAAAAAGTAAATCAGGCTGCACAGTAAATTATATCGAGGTAACACATGAATGTCATTGAAACAAAATTATCCGGTTGTTTAATTATTGAACCAACCATTTACAGGGATGATAGAGGTTTTTTTCTTGAAGAGTGGCACAGGGATAAATATAGTGAAATAGGTATTACATCTGAATTTGTACAAGACAATAGATCCCGCTCAAGCAAAAATATTCTCAGAGGACTGCATTTTCAAATAAATAAACCTCAAGGGAAATTAGTTAGTGTTACAAGTGGATGCGTATATGATGTTGCCGTTGACCTTAGGGTAGATTCAGCCACATTTGGTCAATATGTTGGAGTTGTGTTAACTGGAGATAAAAATAACCAATTGTACATCCCTCCTGGTTTTGCTCACGGTTTCTGTGTTTTGAGTGAATATGCCGATTTTCATTATAAATGTACGGATTTCTATGATCCAAAAGACGAAAGCGGTATTATTTGGAATGATAACGAAATTGCGATTGATTGGCCAATAGACTCCCCAATTCTATCCCCAAAAGATAATCTACTACCTACATTCGCTGATTATAAAAAATTACCAAAATAATTAGATATATTTTCTTATAAATTCATTTTTATGTGAGGTTAGTCAATGGATAATTGCACAATCATAGGTGCTTCGGGATTTATTGGATCAAATTTACATTCATTTCTCAGTGCCAAAAATATAAAGTGCTTCTGCCCGCCTAGAGATTTTAACTACGCTAGTGAAGTTAAACTTGGGGTTGTTTTTTATTGTGCAGGATACGGTGATTGTAGTAATAATTTTTTGAATGTTGTTGATGCAAATCTTACAAATATAGTAAGCCTTATAAAAAATGGAAACTTTGATAAACTAGTATATGTTTCATCAACTAGGCTATATATGAACTCTAAGTTATCAACAGAGAGTTCTGATCTCATAATTGGAAATGATGATAATAGGAAGCTATTTAATATTACTAAATTGGCGGCTGAGGAAATATGTAGGATCAGTGATAAAAATATTGTTGTAGTGAGACCATCAAATGTCTATGGGCTTGCAATTAATAGTCCTTTATTTTTGCCAAAAATAATAAAAAATGCGATAAATAATAAACATGTAGATATGTTTGTGGATCCTACGTATTCAAAAGATTATGTTTCTGTTTCAGATGTTGTTGAATTAATGTATAAACTAGCCTTCTGCAAAAATAATGTAGAAGGTGTTTATAATATAGCAAGTGGCTATAATATTAATGCTCAGTCTATTGCCGATATTTTAATAAAAGAAACTGGATGTACAGTTCAGTGGCATGAAAATAGCACCAAAGAAGAATTTCCAGTTATAGATATGACTAAGACTAACAAAATAATCCCTCACAATTATAGAGACATGCTAGACGATCTACGTGATATGATCTCAAAATTCAAAAGTAGCGGAGGAGTGTAAAGTGTCTGAAGGAGTAAAAAGGACTGTTTTATTCATTTCACCTTCTTTTTTTGGGTATGAAAAAGAAATCACAAAGGAATTAAGTCTTAATAATAATGTTATATTCTGGGATGAGCGACCAAGCAATAGTTCTTTTTATAAAGTACTTTTAAGGCTAGGACTTAAATGGCTAATCAAGAAATATAATAATGAATATTATGATGAACATATTGAAAAGATAAAAGATAAAAAAATAGATGTTGTATTTGTTTTGAATCCAGAAGCTATAGATCTTGAAATTTTAAAAAAAATCAAATCTGTGGTTTTAAATAATAACAGTCAATGTGACTTTGTCATTTATTTATGGGATTCAGTGAAAAATAAACCCACAGTAAAATCTATATTGAGTGAGTTTGATTTTAAATATACATTTGATCATGACGATTCTACGTCGATGGGCATGAGTTTTCTGCCACTATTTTATTCTGACAATATAGACAAAATAATAAATAAAAAAAATGACTATCTATTTTGTTTTATAGGTACTGCACATTCTGACCGAATTAATGTTGTTGACGAAATTTTGTCCAATAATAGAGTGTCGAAGAACTTCAAGTCATATCTTTTTTTCTATTACCCAAGTAAATTTATTTTTTTAATCAGAAACATAACAGCAAAAATAAAAGTGAAGGTGAATTTTAAAGCATTATCTAAAAATGAAGTGATCCAGAAAATGAGCGCGTCGGAGATCATCATTGATATTCATCACCCTAAGCAAACAGGGTTGACGATGAGGACTCTAGAATGTATAGGGCTAAATAAAAAAATAATCACGACCAATGAATCTGTTAAAAAATATGATTTTTATGATCCTAAAATGATATGCATTATATCTAGAAAAAATGTTAAGATTCCTGACGGATTTATAGAGTCACAGGCTGTTGGTTATTTAAATAGAGAGAAGTATAAGCTGAGTCAATGGCTACACCAAATTATCCCTTCGGAAGAATAGGATGAATAAATCAATTATTATTGGGTTGCTGGTGCTTTTTATGGAGAGAGGAACTCAAATCATTTCTGCTATTTATGCGAATCATTTGATCTCTCGACATTTGACCATTGAGCAGTTCGGTGTTTGGCAGTATGCATTTACATTTTCTAATGTATTAATGACATTAAGCTGGATGTGTGGGTCTGAATCTGTAGTACCTAAACTTACAGGTTATTCATTACGAGAAAAACTCTCTTATTGCAATGTTATATTTTTTACTAGAATTTTTGTTTCATTTTTTGCCACATTAATAACTCTAGTAGCTGCTTTTACAGTTGATAGTGAGGTGGTTAAGTATTACTTATTAATTACGTCAATTTCAATTTTAGTTCGTGAGCCTTTGATGATCGGTTTTGCTAAATGGCAATCTGAGGGGAAATTATATTATTCAGGAGCTATTCAGATAATTGGTTGTGGAGTTCGAATTGCAACACTTTATCTGATCGTAACGGCATATGGTGTGAATGAAAAATTGCTAGCTGTTCCTTGGGTTCTAGAAGGTGTGCTAGTTGGTTTATGTATATATTGTTGTTCAATTGGTAAAATCCCTAGTGTAAAATCGTTTAACTACGCAGATATTAAACAACTTCTGAAACGTAGTTTCTTTATATGGGGAGGCGTGGTGGCATATGCTATCTTTATAAAACTTGATAGAATTTTGCTAAAGGAGTATTTAAATGCAGATATTTACGGTATCTATAGTGCTGCATCACAACTTAATGAGAATACCGCATCTGTAACTTTAATATTAATCCAGGTTATTGCACCATTGTTACTCTATAAACATAATAAATGGAGTGAGTATAACAAAAATCTCATTCGACTATGTACAGCAATGGCTGGGTTTTTTATTTTACTGTCTATATCGATAATGCCTTTTTCTCAGTCGATATTTAATTTTGTGTTTGGGCATGAATATGAAATGTCTGCAAAATACTATAATATGTTAATATTCCTACTGCCATTATATGCGATAGATAACATGATTAATGCAGCAAATTTAATCTCGAAAAGTTATTATTATTATTCTATAAAATGGGCTGTGATTTTTATATTCTGCATAAGCGTATTTTTAACCTTAAATAATACATTTAAAAATTTAGCTATTATCAATATGTACATATCATTAAGTACTTCTTTATTGTTATCAGTATCTATATCAATATACTGGTATCTTACTGTGACTAAAAAGCACATGATGGATAATAAAAATGATTAGTATTATAAGCCCTGTATTAGGTACATCAGATAAGGTCAGAAAATTTATATCTTCCATCTTGTCTTTGTCTTATCCAGATGACCCACTATTGAAGTGTATCGAGCTTGTTATAATAGACGATGGTTCTTCAGTTGATTTAAGAAGTACTGTAATGAGTTATTATCCTTCTTTTAAAGAAAGAAATTGGAACCTTAAATTTATAAGGAATGATGTCAATTGCGGACGTGCTTATTCGAGGAATCGGGCCGCAGAGCAAGCTACGTATGAATGGCTTTTTTTTGTTGATATAGATAATCTTATTCAAGAAAACTGTCTTAATAATCTACTGGCTATGATCGTAAATAGTAATGATGATTTTGTCGCGAGAGCTAATGTTCGCTGCCATTTAGAGCGACGAAGCGAAAGCAATTATGTGTCATATTTTGACTCTAGATACTTAGGCAATAGAGTTGAAGGTGATGTTGAAATTGACTATAGATATTTTGCAAGTGATGCCTTTATTATAAAGAAAGATCTATTCAACTTTTTAAACGGTTTTGATGAATCTTTTAGACATTATGGTTGTGAAGATGAAGAGTTTGGTATCCGATTGCGAAATGAAAAAATCAAGTTCTATTTTTGTAGCAACGCGCTGCTAATAGATGATGATAATCCAACATTGGATCGAGCATGTACCAGAATAGTCTCTTATAGTAGATATTCAGTGCCGTTGCTCGTAAAAAAACATCCAAAAGCATTACCGAACCTGTTATTTCCGGCAGTTGAAAAAGAAAATACTCCAGTAACATTACTATTAAAAATTGTCTTATCGATTATCGTTAATTTAAAACTTAATGATTTCATGAGAGTTATTCTTAATAAGTTGGATAACAAGCGGAGATACTATATACCTAGTTTATTTTATAAAGCAGTACTGGCTGCGTATTATATTAAAGGATACAATTGTCGGGGCGATGATGACTAGTTTATTATTTGTGCTTGGTACTCTTTTTATATTTAGTTACCCGTTTTTTATTTTTCAGTTTGCTATATTCTGTTGTGTGTTTGTACAGCAAGGTTTTAAATTAGAAAGAAATAGCGTCTTCTTTATTGCAATCTCAGCGCTCTCGTTGATGATTCATTTGTATATGGGAAGTGTAAACAAAATATATTTGTTTACTAGTGTCTGTTGTTTATTGGCAGCAACGGTTCCTTCTTTATATGAGTATTGCAATGCTAAAATTGAAAATATAAAATGGGAAAGGTTGATAAACGTCGGTATTTATTTTCACATTGTTACCTTTCTTATTCAATATATATCTTTTAAAGTATTTCATATAGATATAGATTATGGGAAGTTACTGTTAGGACCACCACACCGAAGTAGTTATAATGGGTTTGATTATCGAGCTACAGGAGTGTTTGCTGAGCCAAGTATTTTTGCAGCACATATGATCTGTCTGCTTGTAATGAAATATGTTATAGCCAGAAGTAATTCATTACTAACCTATGTTGCTCTTTTTTGTATGGTGTTGTCGGGGTCAACTGTTTCGGTACTTAGTGTTCTCGCTTATTTTATAATTACTATAAAATTTACACTGAAATGGTTGAAGAATGATTTTTTACCATTTTTATTCCTTATGCCATCGATACTAGGGAATCTATTTTGGAGAGGGGCATACATCTCCTCTGGGAATGATGGGAGCACAACTTTTAAAATAGATTTAATAAAATCATTCTTAAATGATTTATCAGTTTTTAATATAGGGTATGGAATGGTGGGCTACTATAAAGGAGCCCCAGAATATCTCCAGTCAATTTTTGATGTGACGGTTTTTGGTAGCAGTTTAATCGTATTCGGTTTTTGGTTTGGGGCTTTTGTGTCCTTAGTTTGGATGTCGGTCTTTTACAAGGTTTCGAAAATATCAATTAGACTTTCAATACTATGTTTGTTGCCATGTTTAAAATTAACATTCCTGTTTCCAATATTCTGGCTTTATTTGAAGTTTTTAAATGAATATGTGAGAAAAGATGATGAATAAAATTAAGTTAGATATTCAAAGGTATAAGAGGCTTGTAGGTGATAACTCAGATTTCAATTTTCGAAATTATTCTATGATTTTATCGCCTAGACTCATACCTAATCTATTCTACCGAATTTCATTCTATTTAAACAGAAAACGATATCGCAGACTCTCTAAGATTTTTTCACTTTTTAATGTTATATTATTTAACATCGAAATTGCAGCTGAATGTGAAATTGGCGGTGGTTTTTTTATTCCTCACACAACAGGAATCGTGATCGGTGCTAAAGAGATAGGTTGCAATTGTACTATTTATCAGAATGTGACTATTGGCGCAAAAGAGCTAGATATGAAGTATAGTGCTGACAAGCGACCAACAATTGAGGATGATGTAACAATTGGAACAGGGGCAGTTGTTTTAGGTTCTATAACTATAGGTACTGGCTCACGAATTGCGGCTAACTCTGTTGTAATAAAAAGCGTTGATAAGAATGAATTGGTAGGCGGAGTTCCTGCAAAACATTTACGATTTATCAAATGATGATCGTAAATGTTATTTTTTAATGATGATAGAGAAATTTAATTGGTTTTTTCGTCGCTGACGGAAGTGGTTCTTGTTCTTATCTGGTTATTTCTGGGGTTCCAAAAAAAATCACTACTTGTCTATGATGGGGCAATGATGCATATATAATGTTGGTTCTTATATTACTGGTATGAAAGGTATATTGAAAATCGCCACTTCTTAATGAAAGAACTCAATTCTTTCATGCGGTCAAAAAAATACAAGACTAAAGATTGCATATATTCAAGGGATCACCTAAGGAAGTAATTGGTTATTTAAAGAAAACATTTTAAATAAAGTGAGATAATATTAAAACCCACTGCGAATAGTTGTGAATTAGTTGCTTCAATAAAATGGTTGTGTTTATCTAAATGGGTTTGATTTATTGTTATTCGGTCATTTAATAACGTCACATTAAAGTGTTATATAGTCATGCTATTTTTTTTGTTTTCTAGTCATTACCTGAGTTACTATAAGAAAAAATCAAGCTGCGCGTTGATTCGCAGTACCACACCTGACAGGAGTATGTAATGTCCAAGCAACAGATCGGCGTTGTCGGTATGGCAGTGATGGGGCGCAACCTGGCGCTCAACATCGAAAGCCGCGGTTATACCGTCTCCATCTTCAACCGCTCCCGCGAAAAAACCGAAGAAGTTGTTGCCGAGAACCCGGGTAAGAAACTGGTTCCGCACTACACGGTGAAGGAGTTCGTCGAGTCTCTTGAAACCCCACGTCGTATCCTGTTAATGGTGAAAGCGGGCGCTGGCACCGATGCTGCCATCGATTCCCTGAAGCCGTACCTTGATAAAGGCGACATCATCATTGATGGTGGCAATACCTTCTTCCAGGACACCATTCGTCGTAACCGTGAACTGTCTGCTGAAGGCTTTAACTTCATCGGTACCGGTGTATCCGGTGGTGAAGAGGGTGCACTGAAAGGCCCATCCATCATGCCTGGCGGTCAGAAAGAAGCGTACGAACTGGTTGCTCCGATCCTGACTAAGATTGCAGCGGTTGCTGAAGATGGCGAGCCGTGTGTGACTTATATCGGTGCTGATGGTGCAGGTCACTACGTGAAAATGGTTCACAACGGTATCGAATACGGCGACATGCAGCTGATTGCTGAAGCCTATTCTCTGCTGAAAGGTGGCCTGAATCTGTCTAATGACGAGTTGGCTACCACTTTCACCGAGTGGAATGAAGGCGAGCTGAGCAGCTACCTGATCGACATCACCAAAGATATCTTCACCAAGAAAGATGAAGAGGGTAAATACCTGGTTGATGTGATTCTGGATGAAGCCGCTAACAAAGGCACCGGTAAATGGACCAGCCAGAGCTCTCTGGATCTGGGCGAGCCGCTGTCTCTGATCACCGAATCCGTATTCGCTCGTTATATCTCCTCCCTGAAAGAGCAGCGCGTTGCAGCATCAAAAGTGCTGACTGGCCCGCAGGCTAAACTGGCTGGTGATAAAGCGGAATTTATCGAGAAAGTACGCCGCGCACTGTATCTGGGTAAAATCGTCTCCTACGCGCAGGGCTTCTCTCAGCTGCGTGCTGCTTCAGACGAATACAACTGGGATCTGAACTACGGCGAAATCGCGAAGATCTTCCGCGCGGGCTGCATCATTCGTGCGCAGTTCCTGCAGAAAATCACCGACGCCTACGCTGAAAATGCGGGCATCGCAAACCTGCTGTTGGCACCGTACTTCAAAAATATCGCTGACGATTACCAGCAGGCGCTGCGTGATGTTGTGGCTTACGCTGTGCAGAACGGTATCCCGGTACCAACGTTCTCTGCTGCAGTCGCATACTACGACAGCTACCGTGCAGCGGTTCTGCCAGCTAACCTGATTCAGGCTCAGCGTGACTACTTCGGGGCGCATACCTATAAACGTACCGATAAAGAGGGTGTGTTCCACACCGAATGGCTGGATTAATCTGATTTAAGCCAACCGTAAATGCAGGCCCGGAGCGCTCCTCCGGGCTTTTTTATGCCCAGAAAACAGCATTCAGTCAGGTCTGATAGCCGCCGTTGCAGTAAATCGCGATATACTGGCCCTACGCTTACCCGATACCACAGCGTTGGGTCCCACGGTGGTGACGTGTTCACCTTCAAATGTTTAACCGGAAGAAGTTACAGAATCGATGAAGATAACTATCTCAGGAACAGGGTACGTTGGCCTGTCGAACGGCATTTTGATCGCCCAGCATCACGAAGTCGTCGCGCTGGATATCATCCAGTCCAAAGTCGACATGCTGAATCAGAAAAAATCGCCCATCGTGGATAAAGAGATTGAAGAGTATCTGGCGACGAAACCACTGAATTTCCGGGCGACGACCGATAAGCATGATGCCTACCGCGATGCGGACTACGTTATCATCGCGACTCCAACTGACTACGATCCGAAAACCAACTATTTCAACACGTCGAGCGTAGAGTCGGTTATCCGCGATGTTGTCGAAATCAACCCGCAGGCGGTGATGGTCATCAAATCAACCATTCCGGTTGGTTTCACTAACTCCATCAAACAAGAATTGGGTATCGATAATATCTTCTTCTCGCCGGAGTTCTTGCGTGAAGGGCGCGCGCTGTACGACAACCTGCACCCGTCGCGTATTGTCATCGGTGAGCGCTCCGAGCGTGCCGAGCGGTTTGCCGCGCTGTTGCAGGAAGGTGCTGTTAAACAAGATATTCCGACGTTGTTTACCGATTCCACCGAAGCGGAAGCCATCAAGCTGTTTGCCAATACCTATTTGGCGCTGCGGGTGGCTTACTTCAACGAGCTGGACAGCTATGCCGAGAGTCTGGGGCTGAACTCGCGACAGATTATCGAAGGGGTGTGTCTTGACCCGCGTATTGGTAACCACTACAACAACCCATCGTTTGGCTATGGTGGCTACTGCCTGCCAAAGGATACCAAACAGCTGTTGGCCAACTATGAAGCCGTACCGAATAATATTATCGGTGCCATCGTCGATGCTAACCGCACGCGTAAAGATTTTATCGCTGACTCTATTCTTGCGCGTAAGCCAAAGGTGGTGGGCGTTTACCGGCTGATCATGAAATCCGGCTCTGATAACTTCCGTGCCTCCTCCATTCAGGGGATCATGAAGCGCATTAAGGCTAAAGGTATTCCGGTGATCATTTATGAACCGGTGATGAAGGAAGATGAATTCTTCAATTCACGCGTGGTGCGCGATCTCGATGCCTTTAAGCAGGAAGCAGACGTGATTATCTCCAACCGTATGGCCGAGGAGTTGGCGGATGTGGAAGAGAAGGTGTATACCCGCGACCTGTTTGGTAATGATTAAACGTTAGTAACTGTGCAGTTCCCGGCGGCGTTTCACCTGGCCGGGCTACCAGAAAAAAGCCCTCGCGATGAGGGCTTTTTGCTATTCAGATTTTATAAAACGCACGATACCAATCGACGAAGTTCTTCACCCCATCTTTCACCGAGGTTTGCGGTCTGAAACCGACTAAGTCATACAGCGGCTGCGTCTCGGCGCTGGTCTCCAGTACGTCACCCGGCTGCATCGGCATCATGTTCTTCTCAGCCTTAACGCCAATTGCCTCTTCCAGTGCCGTAATGTAGTCCATCAGCTCAACCGGGGAGCTGTTACCGATGTTGTAGACGCGATACGGTGCGGAGCTGGTCGCTGGGGAGCCTGTTTCAACCGTCCAGTCGCTGTTTGGTTCGGGGATAACATCCTGCAGGCGGATAATGGCTTCGACGATGTCATCGATATAGGTGAAGTCGCGCTTCATCTTGCCGAAGTTGTAGACGTCAATGCTTTTGCCTTCCAGCATGGCTTTGGTGAACTTGAACAGCGCCATATCCGGGCGGCCCCAGGGGCCATACACGGTGAAGAAACGCAACCCGGTGGTCGGCAGGCCATACAGATGCGAGTAGGTATGCGACATCAACTCATTGGCTTTCTTGGTGGCCGCGTACAGTGAAACCGGGTGGTCCACGCTGTCGTCGGTTGAGAACGGCATTTTGCGGTTCAGACCGTAGACCGAACTGGATGAAGCGTACAACAGGTGCTGCACCTTATTATGACGGCAGCCTTCGAGTACGTTGAGATGTCCGACGAGGTTGGCTTGGGCGTAGGCGTGTGGATTTTCCAGCGAATAGCGCACACCGGCCTGAGCGGCGAGGTGGATGACGCGGTCAAACTTCTGCTCGGCAAATAAAGCCGCCATGGCCGGCGTGTCCGCCAGATCCATTTTCACAAAATGGAAATCTGCTGATGGCAGCTGGTCGAGGCGCGCCTGCTTCAGGCTGATGTCGTAATAATCATTCAGATTATCAATCCCGACAACCTGATGTCCGGCAGCGAGCAGGCGCTGGCTGACGTGAAAACCAATAAAGCCCGCGGCGCCGGTGACCAAATATTTCATAGCATTCCTCAAACCCAATTCTGATGCGATTATCGCTTTTAGGCGCGATCATACCGTCTGTCGACAAAAAAATATAATCGTTATCGGTCATTAAGGTTATCGGGGGAGGGCATAAAGCGAAAAACCCGGCGCAGTGGCCGGGCTTGAAGGAAGGACTTACTGATGACGCTCGCGCAAATTCTCGATAACGGTCGTCAAATCCAGCTCCTGATCCTGCAGCAATACCAGCAGGTGATACATCAGATCCGAAGCTTCGTTCTTCAGCTCAAACTTATCGTGAACCGTTGCCGCCAGCGCGGTTTCCACGCCTTCTTCACCCACTTTCTGCGCAATGCGCTTGGTGCCGCTGGCATACAGTTTTGCGGTGTAGGAACTTTCCGGGTCGGCGGTTTTGCGCTCGGCCAGCAGTTTCTCTAACTGATACAGGAACAGCCACTGGTGGCTGGTATCGCCAAAGCAGCTTGAAGTGCCTTTATGGCAGGTTGGGCCAATTGGGTTCACCAGCACCAGCAGAGTATCGTTGTCGCAGTCCGGCGCGATGCTGACCACGTTCAGGAAGTTGCCGGAGGTTTCACCTTTGGTCCACAGACGCTGTTTAGTGCGCGAGTAAAAAGTGACTTTGCCGGACTCCTGGGTTTTAGCCAGCGCGTCCTGATTCATATAGCCCAGCATCAAAACCTCGCCGGAAACCGCGTGTTGGATGATGGCGGGCATCAGTCCGTCGGTTTTTTCCCAGTCCAGTTGTTCAGTTAACATACCCGTATCTCCACGCCCTGTGCTGCCAGGTACGCTTTTAGTTCGCCAATATTAATAATTTGCTTGTGGAAAACCGAAGCCGCCAGCGCGCCGTCGACGTTGGCGTCGCGGAAGGCTTCGAGGAAGTGTTCCATTGTTCCCGCACCGCCGGAAGCGATAAGCGGCACGCGGCAAACGTCGCGCACTTTCTTTAACTGCTCCAGGTCATAGCCGTTACGCACGCCGTCCTGGTTCATCATGTTGAGGACGATTTCGCCCGCACCGCGTTTTTGGACTTCCTGCACCCAGTCGAGGGTTTCCCATTGGGTGACGCGGGTGCGGCTTTCGTCGCCGGTATACTGATTGACATGATATTTGCCCGTATCGGCATCAAACCAGGTATCAATCCCCACCACGATGCACTGCACGCCAAAACGATCCGCCAGACGGGTGATCAGCTCTGGGTCGGCCAGCGCCGGGGAGTTGATAGAAATTTTATCGGCGCCGAATGAGAGAATACGCGCTGCATCATCGATGGATTTGATGCCACCGGCAACGCAGAACGGAATGTCGATAACTTCCGCGACGCGAGAAACCCAGCTTTTATCGACCACGCGGCCATCGCTGGAGGCGGTGATATCGTAGAACACCAGTTCATCGGCGCCTTCATCGGCGTAGCGTTTAGCCAGTGGCACGATATCGCCGATAATTTCGTGGTTGCGGAACTGAACCCCTTTAACGACCTGACCATCACGTACATCTAGACAAGGAATTATCCGTTTTGCCAGCATTGGATGGCCTCCGTTACGTTAAATTTACCTTCCAGCAGCGCGCGTCCGACGATCACGCCGCGCACGCCGGTGCCGCGCAGGGCGGCAATATCGTTAAGGTCACCGATGCCGCCGGAGGACTGAAACGCTACCTGCGGATAGCGCGCGCAGACTTCTTCATACAGCGACACGTTGGAGCCAGCCAGCGTCCCGTCACGGGAAATATCGGTGCACAGCACGTGTTGCAGGCCAACTGGCAGATAGGTCTCAACCAGTTCTTCCAGCGTAACGCCGGAGTTTTCCTGCCAGCCGCTTACCGCGACCTGTTTGGTGCCGTGCTCATCAATGCGTACGTCCAGCGCCAGTACCAGATGCTCTGCGCCAAAGCGCTTAAACCAGCCCTTAACCACCTCCGGTGATTTAACCGCCGTGGAGCCGACGACGACGCGCGCCACGCCTGCATCAAGCAGCGCCGCTACGTCCTCTTCGGTGCGAACGCCACCGCCAACCTGCACCGGCACGTTCACTCCAGCAACCAGAGTTTTCAGCAGCGGGATCTGGCGCTGGGCCGGATCTTTTGCCCCGGTTAAATCCACCAGGTGCAGCACTTCGGCACCCTGTGCCGCGTAGTCTTGCAAGCGCGGTAATGGATCGGTGCCGTAGTCGCGTTGCTGGCCGTAGTCTCCCTGATGGAGACGCACGACGGTGCCGTTAATCAAATCTAAAGCAGGAATGATCATTACATCTCCAGGAAGTTTTTCAGCAGTTGCGCACCCGCCGCGCCCGAGCGCTCTGGGTGGAACTGCACGCCGTAGAAGTTATCTTTCTGCACGGCGGCGGTGAACGGTTCGCCGTAATTGCATTGGGCGATGGTGTGTTCGTTAACCGGCATGGCGTAGCTGTGGACGAAATAGAAGTACGCGCCATCCTCAATGCCACGGAACAGTCGGTCGCCGGCCTTCGGGTAGACGCGGTTCCAGCCCATATGCGGCAGCGGTAGACCGAAATCGGTCATCTTCGGTACGTCCTGGTCGATGATCCCCAGCAGGTCGACGCCGTGGGTCTCTTCACTGCGGTGACCAAGAAGCTGCATACCGAGGCAAATGCCCAGTACCGGTTGAGTACAGGCTTTAATCAGCTCAACCAGTTCACGCTCGCGTAGCTGATCCATGGCCGCCTGTGCGGTCCCCACGCCCGGCAGAAACAGCTTATCGGCGCGCAGCACCACTTCCGGCTCTCGGCTGACCACTGGCTCGTAGCCGTGGCGAATAATCGCCGACTTCACCGAGTTGAGGTTGGCGCAGCCGGTATCGAGGACAACCACGTTCATCACAGCACTCCTTTTGAGGAGGGAAGGGTATCGCCGTCTACGCGAATGGCCTGGCGCAGCGTACGGCCAAAGACTTTAAACAGGCTTTCCACGCGGTGGTGATCGTTTTTGCCTTTGGTTTTCAGGTGCAGCGTCACGCCCATGGTGTAGGAGAGCGAGCGGAAGAAGTGCTCGATCATCTCGGTGCTCAGATCGCCGACGCGCTGATAGGTAAACTCGGCTTTATATTCCAGGTGCGGGCGACCGGAGATATCCAGCGCGCAGCGCGCCAAACACTCGTCCATCGGCAGCACGAAGCCGAAACGGTTGATGCCGCGCTTGTCGCCCAGCGCGACTTTTAACGCTTCGCCTAGCGCCAGACCGGTATCTTCTACCGTGTGGTGATCGTCAATATAGAGATCGCCCTTCACGGTAATGTTCATGCGAAAGCCGCCGTGGGTGGCAATCTGGTCGAGCATATGGTCGAAGAAACCCACGCCGGTGTTGATTTTGCTACCACCTTCACGGTCCAGCCACACTTCAACGTCAATCTGCGTTTCGCGGGTATTACGTTCGATGCGCGCGTAGCGGTCACGACGGGTCAACTGTTCGCCAATTGCCGCCCAGTTCAGGGTCTCGCGATTATATTGCAGGCCGGCGATGCCCATGTTGGTTGCCAGTTCGACATCGGTGAGGCGATCGCCAATCACATAGCTGTTGGCGGTATCCATCACTTCATTAGCCAGCCAGGCGGTGACCAGCTGAGTTTTCGGTTTACGGCATGCGCAGTTGTCTGTCGGCAGGTGCGGGCAAATCAGCACATCATCAAAGGCAACGCCCTGGGAGGTGAAGATCTGCATCATCAGGTTGTGCGGGCCGTCGAAATCGGCCTGCGGGAAACTCGCGGTACCCAGCCCATCCTGATTGGTGATCATCACCAGCTTGTAACCGGCTTTTTGTAGCTTCAGCAGCACCGGAATGGCGTCCGGCTCGAAGGCCAGCTTGTCAAAACGGTCTACCTGATAGTCACTCGGAGGCTCGGAAATCAGGGTGCCATCACGATCGATAAAGAGAAACTTCTGGGTCATACGGTCTCCGCTTTCAAAGCGTCAATCACGCGCTGGCTCTCTTCACGAGTGCCGATAGTGATGCGCAAACAGCCGCTTAAAGATGGTTGTTTATTCTGGTCACGTAAGATAATGCCTTGATCCCATAAAGATTTAAATACGCTGCTGGAGGCTTTGATGCGAGCCAGTACGTAGTTGGTCTCGGAATCAAACACCTGTTCGACGCAATTAATGGTGCGCAGCGCCTCCACCAGGTACTGACGCTCATCAAGAATTTGGGCTACGCGCTGGCGCATCGCGGCAATCCCCTGCGCGCTAAGCGCCTGGGCGGCGATATCGGCAACCGGCGTAGAGAGCGGGTAAGGGGCAATCACCTTCATTAATAGCGCGATCACCTCTTCGTTTGCCAGGGTAAAACCGCAGCGTAGCCCCGCCAGGGCGAAGGCTTTTGACAGCGTACGCAGAATCACCAGATTAGGGTATTCGGCAAGCCAGCCTGCCAGCGTCGCCTGCGGGCAGAACTCGATATAGGCTTCGTCGGCGACAACCAGCGCGCTATCGCGGGTCATCTCCAGCAGGGCCCGGAAGTCCTGCGGATTGATTATCTGCCCGGTGGGGTTGTTCGGGCTGCACACGTACACCACTTTGACGTTCGCGAGGCTATCGGCAATGGCCGGCAGATCCAACTGCCAGTCGGCTTTTGCTGGCACCGTGCGGCACTCAACGCCAATGGTCTCGGCGCTGACGCTGTACATGCCGTAGGTCGGCGGGCAGAACAGCACCGCATCGCGGCCCGGCTCGCAGAAGGCACGAACCAGCAGCTCAATGCCTTCATCCGCGCCGCGGCTGACCAGCACTTGTTCTGGCTTCACGCCTGCATAGGCGGCGTAATTTTCGATGACCGCTTTTGGCTGGCATTCCGGATAGCGGTTCAGCGTCTGCTGGCTTAGCTCAAACGGGATCGCCGTGGGAAATTCGTTAGCGTTTAGCCAGACGTCACCTTTGCCGCCCAGACGGCGCGCAGACTGATACGGGGTCAGGGCGCGAACGTTTTCGCGGGCCAACTGTTCAATGCTCATGCTTGCTCCTTGAGGGCGTTAACGCGCAGGGTAACGGCATTTTTGTGGGCGGTTAGCAGCTCGGCGGCGGCCAGCGTTTCAATGGTAGCGGCGATGGCGGAGAAGCCTTCGCGGGATAATTCCTGAACGGTCATCCGTTTCTGGAAATCCGCCAGTCCGAGGCTGGAACAGGTTGCCGTGTAGCCATAGGTCGGCAGAACGTGGTTGGTGCCGGAAGCGTAGTCGCCCGCAGACTCCGGCGACCAGTCGCCGAGAAACACGGAGCCAGCGCTGGTAATATCGTCAACCAGCTCGCGGGCATTGCGGGTCTGAATAATCAGGTGCTCCGGGCCATAGGCGTTGGAGATTGCAATACACTGCGCCAGATCTTTGGCCACGATTAAACGGCTGGCGGAAAGCGCCTGGCGGGCGGTGTCGGCGCGGGACAGCTCGGCGAGCTGGCGCTCAACGGCTTCGGCAACATCAGCGGCAATCTGCGCATCCGGGGTCAGTAGAATGACCTGTGAGTCCGGGCCGTGTTCGGCCTGCGAGAGCAGGTCGGAGGCGACGAAATCAGGCGTCGCACCGCTGTCGGCGATCACCAGCACTTCTGACGGCCCCGCCGGCATATCAATCGCCGCGCCGTCGAGGCGCTGGCTGACCTGGCGTTTGGCTTCGGTGACATAGGCGTTGCCCGGCCCGAAGATTTTATCGACCTTCGCGATGGATTCAGTGCCCAGCGCCAGCGCGGCAATGGCCTGCGCGCCGCCGACGTTAAACACCTCTTTCACGCCGCACAGCTGCGCGGCATAGAGAATCTCATCGGCGATTGGCGGTGGCGAGCACAGCACCACTTTTTTGCAGCCCGCAATCCGAGCTGGAGTGGCGAGCATCAATACGGTAGAAAACAGTGGCGCGGAGCCACCGGGAATATAAAGGCCAACGGACGCAATTGGGCGAGTCACCTGCTGGCAGCGGATGCCCGGCTGAGTTTCAATATCCACCGGCGGCAGGATCTGCGCCTGGTGGAAGGTATCGATATTACGTACCGCCGCCTGCATCGCCTGTTTGAGTTCATCGCTCAGACGGTCGCTGGCCTGCTGAATCTCTTCGGCAGTAACCTGCAACGCACCGACTTCAGTCTTATCAAATTTGGCGCTGTATTCGCGCAGGGCTTTATCGCCGTTGTTTTTAACGTTGTCGAGGATCTCTGCCACCGTGCGGGTGATGCTGTCGGAAGCGGAGATCGCCGGGCGCATTAACAGCGCCTGCTGCTCTTCAGGGCTACAGCTATTCCAGTCAATCAGGGTATTGAAGCTCATGGCGCTTACTCCATCATCTTCTCAATTGGCAGCACCAGAATAGAGCTGGCACCCAGGGCTTTGAGTTTTTCCATGGTTTCCCAGAACAGGGTTTCGCTGCTCACCATGTGCATCGCTACACGCTGCTGATCGCCAGCCAGCGGCAGGATGGTAGGGCGTTCAGCGCCTGGCAGCAGGGCAATCACTTCATCCAGACGTTCGGTCGGCGCGTGCATCATGATGTATTTTGATTCGCGAGCCTGAATCACACCCTGAATACGGGTCAGCAGGCGGTCGACCAACTGCTGTTTAGCATCGCTCATCTCGCCATCGCGCTGAATCAGGCAGGCTTTGGAGCGGAACATGACTTCGACTTCACGCAGGCCGTTGGCTTCGAGAGTGGCACCGGTAGAGACCAGGTCGCAGATGGCGTCCGCCAGACCGGCGCGCGGGGCGACTTCCACAGAACCGTTCAGCAGGCAGGACTTAAAGGTAATGCCTTTCTGATCGAGGTAGCGCTTGAGCAGGTGCGGGTAAGAGGTGGCAATACGTTTACCGTCGAGTGCGGCAGGGCCATTCCAGGTTTCATCCGCCGGGGTGGCTAAGGACAGGCGACAGCCGCCGAAGTCCAGACGGCGCAGGGTGAAATAGCGCGGGTCCTCGCCCTGAGCACGGCGGCTCAGCAGCTCTTCTTCCAGAACGTTTTCACCAATGATACCGAGGTCAACCACGCCGTCCATAATCAGGCCTGGGATATCGTCATCGCGAACGCGCAGGATATCGATAGGCATGTTCTCAGCCATCGCAATCAGACGCTGGGTGTGGAGATTAATTTTGATACCACAACGGGCCAGTAATTCGCGTGAATCATCGCTCAGGCGGCCTGATTTCTGAATAGCTATGCGTAAACGGCTGTTATCTAACATTCTGTTTTCCTCATTACCCTGCTGAATTTGGTTCAAAAAAAAGCCCCCGGAAGATGATCTTCCGGGGGCTCTCTTGCGTTCTTGCACCACTGGAAGATCTGAATGTCTCCCAGCACACATCGCCTGAAAGACTAGTCAGGGTGATGGTGATGATGGTGGTGTTTAAATTGAACGCGGCTCATAAAATTCTCGTTGAATGACTATTCACTTGATGTCTTTTAACCTAAACCACTTTTGTCGTTGAAGGCAAGCGCTTTTTTCATTCATTAAATCTATTCATGTTGCCACTATAAATTGTCAGTTTTGGCACGGTGGCGTAGCCTTAGTAAGAGGAGTGCGGCAAGAATCAGGAGATAGCGCAATGAAGAAAGTGGCAATTGTCGGTTTAGGGTGGCTGGGTATGCCGCTGGCGCTGTCGTTGATGGCGCGAGGTTGGCATGTTACCGGCAGTAAAACGACGGAAGACGGCGTAGAGGCTGCACGTATGTGCGGCATTGAAAGCTATCCGCTACGGCTGGATCCGCAACTGGTGTGCGAGGCTGACGATCTTGATGCCTTAATGAATGTCGACGCGCTGGTGATAACGCTACCGGCGCGACGTAGCGGTGAAGGTGAGGACTTTTATCGTCAGGCCGTGCAGGAGATTGTTGATTCTGCGCTGGCGCACCATATTCCACGCATTATCTTTACCAGTTCAACCTCGGTCTACGGTAAGGAAGAAGGCACGATTAAAGAGACCACGCCGCGGGAACCGGTGACCACCAGCGGCACGGTGCTCAAAGAGCTGGAAGACTGGTTGCATCAATTGCCGGGAACCTCGGTGGATATTCTGCGCCTTGCCGGATTAGTGGGGCCGGGCCGTCATCCAGGACGTTTCTTTGCCGGGAAATCGGCACCTGACGGTCAGCATGGCGTCAATCTGGTACATCTTGAGGATGTGATTTCCGCCATTGCACTTTTACTTCAGGCACCTAAAGGTGGACACATCTATAACATCTGTGCGCCAGAGCATCCGGCTCGCCGAATCTTTTATCCGCAAATGGCGCGAGAACTAGGGCTGGCAGTGCCGCTGTTTAGCGATAGCGGCGAAGGAAGGGGCAAGATTATTGACGGCAATCGCATCTGTCGCGAGCTGGGATTTGAGTATCAATATCCTGACCCACTGCGTATGCCTATGGAGTAACAGGCTTCTGTTTTAGCAAATAGTGCTATTGTTGACGTTTACGTTTCAGCGATTGCCTGTTTATCAGCCAGTTAGATGAACAATGGCTTCGATTGTGTTCGCATTCGCTTGTATTTTTGCTTCCGTTTGGTGCAAAATATGTCGAATGTAAAAAATTGAGATTAACCGACGTGCTTGCCACGTCGGTTATTTTTTTTACATCAAAACAACCATCCAATAAAAGAGGCCGGGCTTCGTACCGGATAGATATTTACTTAAAAAACGACAGTTGTTGTCGCTGAGGAAACAGAAAAAAAATGGGGCAATTTTTCTTTTTTGCGCCGGCCATCGCCGTAATGGAGACTGACCGTGTCAAATAACGTTACTCCAAACACCTCTCGCGTGGAATTGCGTAAAACGCTTACGTTGATTCCGGTTGTTATGATGGGCTTAGCCTATATGCAGCCAATGACGCTGTTCGATACGTTCGGTATCGTATCAGGCCTCACTGACGGTCACGTCGCAACGGCTTATGCCTTTGCGTTGATCGCTATTCTTTTTACAGCGCTGAGCTACGGTAAACTGGTTCGCCGTTTCCCGTCTGCAGGCTCTGCATACACCTACGCTCAGAAATCAATTAGCCCGGTCGTTGGCTTTATGGTGGGCTGGTCATCACTGCTGGACTACCTGTTCATGCCGATGATCAACATTCTGCTGGCGAAAATTTACTTTGAAGCGCTGATGCCTTCCGTTCCGTCGTGGATCTTCGTGGTTGCACTGGTTGGTTTTATGACCGTGTCAAACCTGCGCAGCATCAAGGCGGTGGCGAACTTCAATACCCTGATTGTAATTTTGCAGATGGGTATTGTGGCGGTTATCGTTGGCCTTATCATCTATGGCATTATGCACGGTGAAGGCGCTGGTACGCTGACAAGTACTCGTCCATTCTGGTCTGAAGGCGCGCATGTAGTGCCGATGATTACCGGTGCGACGATTCTGTGCTTCTCGTTCCTCGGCTTTGACGGTATCTCTTCTTTGTCTGAAGAGACCAAAGACGCAGAACGCGTGATCCCGCGTGCGATTTTCCTGACGGCGCTGATCGGCGGTATGGTGTTCATTGGTGCATCTTACTTCCTGCAGCTGTACTTCCCGGACATCACGCGCTTTAAAGATCCTGACGCGTCTCAGCCTGAAATCATGCTGTACGTGGCGGGTAAAACCTTCCAGTGGGGCGTGCTGATCTTCTCCAGCGTAACGGTACTGGCTTCCGGTATGGCGGCACATGCGGGCGTTTCTCGTCTGATGTACGTGATGGGTCGTGATGGCGTGTTCCCAACCAGCTTCTTCGGCTATATTCATCCGAAATGGCGTACCCCGGCGTTCAATGTGCTGCTGGTAGGTGCGATTGCACTGCTGGCGATTAAATTCGACCTGGTGACGGCGACTGCGCTGATTAACTTCGGTGCGCTGGTTGCGTTCACCTTCGTTAACCTCTCGGTTATCTCTCAGTTCTGGATCCGTGAGAAGCGCAACAAGACGCTGAAAGACCACATCAACTACCTGGTGCTGCCAAGCTGTGGCGCGCTGACCGTAGGCGCACTGTGGGTCAACCTGGAGCAGAGCTCTATGGTTCTGGGTCTGATCTGGGGCACCATTGGTCTGGTGTACCTGGCATGCGTGACTAAGCGTTTCCGCAACCCGGTTCCACAGTACGAAGATATCGCGTAACGTATTGCGATAGCGATTGAAAAGCGGAGGCTCAGGCCTCCGCTTTTTTTTTGCCTTAAATTCACAGGTGCTTAAAAAGCCATCCATCATAACAATCAGGAATAATATAGAGCTTTTGGTTATTGGAGCCAGCAGGGCTGCTCGGGAATAATTTTAAGACTAATAATTCTGGGTTAATTGATTCTTATGTTGCACATGATAATAAGCGGCGTGGTCTGCGGGGCTTTGCTGGGATTCGTTATGCAGCGCGGCCGTTTCTGCCTGACGGGCGGTTTTCGCGATATGTACATAACCAAAAATAACCGCATTTTTTACGCGTTGCTGATTGCTATCTGTATTCAGAGCGTCGGGGTCTTCTCCCTGATTCAGCTTGGTGTGGTGCAGTATGATGCGGGCGTGTTCCCATGGCTGGGCACCGTGGTGGGTGGTTTTGTCTTTGGTATTGGGATTGTCTACGCGGGCGGCTGCGCTACCGGCACCTGGTATCGCGCGGGTGAAGGTCTCATTGGTAGCTGGATTGCACTGGTGACTTACATGGTGATGAGCGCGGTGATGCGCTCGCCGCACGCCGCCGGGCTGAATAAATTCCTCGGCGAGCACAGTACGGCGCACAACGGCATCGCCGAAACGCTGAATATCTCCGTCTGGCCGATTATTGTCCTGCTAGTACTCGCCACCGTCTGGCTGGTACGCAAAGAGCTGAGTAAGCCAAAGCTGAAGGTGGCGACACTGCCGCCGCGTCGTAGCGGCCTGGCGCACCTGCTGTTTGAAAAACGCTGGCACCCGTTTGTAACGGCGGTGCTGATTGGGCTTATCGCCCTGCTGGCGTGGCCGTTGAGCGAAGCCACCGGCCGTATGTTTGGCCTCGGGATCACTTCTCCGACCGCCAATATTCTGCAATTCCTCGTCGGTGGCGACAGCAAATTCCTCAACTGGGGCGTGTTCCTGGTGCTGGGTATCTTTATCGGTTCGTTCATTGCCGCGAAGGCCAGCCGTGAATTTCGCATTCGTGCGGCGGACGCCAGCACCACGTTGCGTAGCGCCGGTGGCGGCGTGCTGATGGGCTTTGGCGCCAGCATTGCGGGCGGCTGTTCTATCGGCAACGGTCTGGTGATGACGGCGATGATGACCTGGCAGGGCTGGATTGGCCTGGTATTTATGATCCTCGGCGTGTGGAGCGCTTCGTGGATGTTGTATGTTCGCCCGCAGCGGAAAGCAAAACTGAAATCCGCAACGGCTTAAGGAGCTAAAAATGGTGGTAAAAAAACTGGATGTGGTGACGCAGGTTTGCCCATTCCCTTTAATCGAAGCAAAGGCTGCAATGGCGGAACTCGCCAGCGGCGACCAGTTAGTTATCGAATTTGACTGTACCCAGGCGACTGAAGCGATTCCCCAATGGGCAGCGGAAGAGGGCTTCACCGTGACCGACTACCAGCAGTCCGGCGATGCGGCGTGGACCATAACCGTGCAGAAATAGCGGTAACAAGCCTCGCACGCCGGTGCGAGGCTTTGCTGTTTTAAACAATCTCCTGCGCGTACTGATACAGAGATTTCAGTAGCGACAGCTTCTCGTTATTCCCTTCGTACTGACCGTAAAGCATTTCCAGCTCCTGGGCGTAGGCTTGTAAGAACTCAGGCGTAAAGATCTGCCGACGATGTTCCAGCCAACGTTGTTGCTCATTCTCATCGAGCGTCCCCGGGAAATTGCGCGCCCGATAGTTAAACAGCAGCTTCTCAATACGGCTATCGGCAAAGGAGATGTCCAGTGCGGGTAGGTTGCGAGGTTCGGTCTCCAGCACAATCTTCATCGCCGCGCGGTCAGCATCGCTGAAGAAGCCGTTATAGAGCTGGGCATCTACATTTTCAGATGGCACAAATGGCTCCGCTTCGGCGAAGATAGCGACCACTTTCTCGCGAACCAGCGGGTTATCTCGCAGCAGTTTTAAATTATCCAGGCACTGTTGGCGATTGATGCCCAAACGGTCCGCATCTTCCGGACGTAGCGTATTCCCCTGTGCCAACACCGGGCACTTATTGAGATGCACTAGTTTGATAGGGACGGGGGAATTATCGCCAAGCTCGGCTTTCGGGGTATACAACCGCTCGCGCAGCGTGTCGGCATCCAGCTCAAGCAGCGGGGCGACATCACCGGCCAGGTCGACCATGATAACCGCGTTGCGATTATCCGGATGCCAGGCCAGCGGCGCGACCCAACTGGTGTTGCCGCGCCAGGCGCCAAACATGCCGGAAACGTGTACCAGGGGTTTCATTTGCGGCACATCAATCAGCGTCATCAATTTATTCTTGCCGCGATAGGCGTAGAGATAATCGAACAACTTCGGCTGCTGGCTTTTGACCAGTTTCGCCATCGCGATGGTGGCGTAGACGTCGGCCATCGCATCGTGGGCATTGCTGTGCTCAATGCCGTTGGCGCGGGTTAAATGTTCCAGACGGAAGCTCGGCAGGCCGTCTTCATTCTCCGGCCAGTTAATTCCCTCCGGGCGCAGAGCATAGCAGGCGCGCATCACGTCCAGCAGATCCCAGCGTGAATTGCGGTTTTGCCAGCTCCAGGCATACGGGTCGTAAAAGTTACGATAGAAGATGTTGCGCGTCACTTCATCATCGAAGCGAACGTTGTTGTAGCCCACCACGCAAGTTTCCGGCACGGTGAAAATATCGTGAATGCGTTTGGCGAAGGCGGCTTCATTTTCGCCTTTGGCGCGAGCCTCCTGCGGCGTGATGCCGGTTATTAACACCGCTTCCGGTTGGGGCAAATAGTCATCCGCCGGTTTGCAGTAAAAGACCTCTGGCTCGCTGATGATGTTGAAATCGCTATCGGTTCGAATAGCGGCGAACTGCGCGGGTCTGTCGAGGGAAGGGCTGGTTCCGAAGGTTTCATAGTCGTGAAACAAAAATCCCGGCGCGCTGGAAGTCTCTTGCATGGCGTTAACTGTGTCCGTGTATGGCGTTTAATATCCATGGTAAACGATTTCGCCCGGCATCAGAAGGGCGGTAATGGGATCTGGAAGCGATGGCGCAGAGTGTTTTTTCGTGTGCAATTAGATGCATGTCATATTTTCTTGCAATTTAAGCCTGCCAGAAAGCACGAACTTCCGTAAAAAGGACGACGAATTTGTAAATGTTGAGGATTTACCGTTGAAAGCCCGTTTTCTTATTGCTGTCTCTTTGCTCGCTTCGAGCGTTTCGTGTGCATTTGCTGATGAATCCGCGATCCCTTCCGTCACCCCGCCAGCCATTCAGGCCGGTGCCTGGGTATTAATGGATTACACTACCGGGCAGATTTTAACCGCAGGTAACGAACACCAACAGCGCAACCCGGCCAGTCTGACCAAGCTCATGACCGGCTACGTCGTTGACCGCGCCATTGATAGCCATCACATCACGCCGGACGATATGGTCACGGTGGGACGCGACGCCTGGGCTGCTGGCAACCCAGTATTTGACGGCTCATCGTTGATGTTCCTGAAAGCCGGCGATCGCCTGACGGTACGAGACCTCAGCCGCGGGCTGATTGTAGACTCCGGCAACGATGCCTGCGTGGCGCTGGCGGATTATGTCGCGGGCGGGCAACCGCAGTTCGTCAAGATGATGAACCACTACGTTGAAAAGCTGAATCTGCGCGATACCCATTTTGAAACGGTTCACGGTCTGGATGCACCCGGCCAGCACAGTTCAGCCTACGATCTGGCGGTGCTTTCACGCGCCATCATTCACGGTGAGCCTGAGTTCTACCACATGTACAGCGAAAAGAGCCTGACGTGGAACGGCATTACCCAGCAGAACCGTAATGGCCTGCTGTGGGAAAAAAGCATGAATATCGATGGCCTGAAAACCGGCCATACCTCCGGTGCCGGTTTTAATCTGATAGCCTCGGCTGTAGATGGCCAGCGTCGTCTGATTGCAGTGGTCATGGGGGCGGATAGCGCAAAAGGCCGCGAAGACCAGGCGCGTAAATTGCTGCATTGGGGTCAACAAAACTTCGATACCGTGCAGATCCTGCAAAGCGGTAAAAAAGTCGGTACTGAGCGTATCTGGTACGGCGATAAAGAGAAAATTGACCTCGGGCCCGATCAGGATTTCTGGTTGGCGCTGCCAAAAGCGGAAGTGCCGAATATCAAAGCTAAATATGTGCTGGATAAGAAAGAGCTGGATGCACCGATTGCCGCCCATCAGCGGGTTGGCGAGATTCAGCTGATTGATGGCAACAAAGTGGTTGCCCAGTGGCCGTTGGTGACGCTGGAGAGCGTCGGTAAGGGCGGGATGTTCTCCCGACTGAGCGACTATTTGCATCATAAAGCATAATCATTAATGCCCCTTTGGCGGTAACACCGTAGTTTAAGATTGAGATACCCGGGGCGACTGCCGGGCCTGGCGTCCCTCTGGGAACCAAATCCCGACGTTTCCCCTAATCGCGTTGCTTAAGTGAACGGTGTTACCCTTGATGGGGTGTTTTTTATTACGGTGGTGGACACCTGTTGGAGCGGGTACAATTCACGCTTTCATGTTGTCGGAGAATGGGTGTGCGCCCGGATAAGTCACTCAGCCCTTTTGAAATTCGCTTATATCGTAACTATCGTACCGTGCATGGCGCTCGGATAGCGCTGGCCTTCGTCCTGACTTTTCTGATTGTCCGCCTGCTGAGTATACCAGAGGGCTCCTGGCCGCTGATTACGCTGGTGGTGGTGATGGGGCCGATCTCTTTTTGGGGCAACGTGGTGCCGCGTGCCTTTCAGCGTATTGGCGGTACCGTCCTCGGCTCGGCGCTGGGGCTGGTGGCGCTGAAGCTGGAGCTTATCTCGCTGCCGCTGATGCTCATCTGGTGCGCCGGGGCGATGTTCCTCTGCGGCTGGCTGGCGCTGGGCAAAAAACCGTATCAGGCGCTGCTTATTGGTATCACTCTGGGCGTGGTGGTTGGCGCACCGCCAGGGGATATGACCACCGCACTGTGGCGAAGCGGCGACGTGATCTTTGGCTGCCTGTTGGCAATGCTATTTACCGGCATTTGGCCGCAGCGCGCGTTTATCCACTGGCGCATTCAGATGGCAAGCTTCGTTACCCAATTTAACCGCATCTACCAGGCCGGCCTTTCACCTAACCTTATCGAACGTCCGCGTCTGGAAAAACATCTGCAAAAGGTACTGAACGACGTGGTGAAAATGCGTGGCCTGATTACACCGGCCAGCAAAGAAACGCATATCCACAAAGGTATTTTCGAAGCGATTCAAACGGTGAGCCGTAACCTTGTTTGTATGCTGGAACTGCAGATCAACGCCCACTGGGCCACCCGCCCAAGCCACCTGCTGATGCTGAATGCGCAAACGCTGCGGGAGACTCAGCTGATGACGCAGCAAACGCTGCTGGCTATCGCCCACGCACTGTATGAGGGCAATCCGCAGCCGATTAAAGCCAACAGCGAAAAGCTCAACGACATCGCGGCAGAACTCCGTCAGTTGGTGAATGAGTATAAAGGCGAGAATCTGTCCGAAACGCCTATCCACGGCTACGTTTGGTTAAGCATGGAGCTGGCACGGCAACTGGAATTACTGTCGAGCCTGATGTGCCGCGCTTTGCGCAAATAAAAAGCAGATACACGCACTTTTATGACGGGTTGTTTCGATTCAGCTAAATTTAGGGTTATGATGAGGCTAAAGCAAAAATGATTGTTTGCTACAACGCAGCTACGCCAATTCATTCAGGTTGAAGGGTAGATCAGTAATGTGTACCTTAGCGTGTAGCCGTTGTTTTAACGAATCCGAGTATCAACTATCAGGGGTATAAAAATGGAAACCACGAAACCTTCGTTTCAGGACGTACTGGAGTTCGTACGTTTGTTCCGTCGTAAGAACAAGCTGCAACGTGAAATTCAGGACGTTGAGAAAAAGATCCGTGACAACCAGAAACGTGTTCTGCTGCTGGACAACCTCAGCGACTACATCAAGCCGGGCATGAGCGTTGAAGCCATTCAGGGCATCATCGCTAGCATGAAGGGCGACTACGAAGATCGTGTTGATGACTACATCATCAAAAATGCCGAGCTGTCGAAAGAACGTCGCGACATCTCCAAAAAACTGAAAGTGATGGGCGAGCAGAAAGGCGAGTAACCGTCATTAGCGGGTGGTGACGTGGTCGCCACCCGACCTTCCACAACGCTAGTCAAAACTACCCACAATCAAGCGACATTGCGAACCATGCAGCAACATCAGGAAACGCAATTATGATACTGGTGACAGGCGGCGCGCGCAGCGGAAAAAGCCGTCACGCAGAATCCTTAATCAGCCATTCTCTCCGGGTTCGTTACATCGCCACCTCGCAAATTTTTGACGCCGAGATGGCCAAACGCATCCAACACCATCGGGATAGCCGCCCCGCACACTGGCAAACCGAAGAACGCTGGCAAAACCTTGCCGACATTATCACCCCGCAAAACGATCCCCATGAAGCGATTTTGCTGGAGTGTATCACCACGCTTATCACCAATATCCTGTTCGCCTCTGGCAATGAAGAGGAGATTGAACGCTGGGATTTTACCGCGCTGGAAAACCAGGTGAATCGCGAAATTGATGCGCTGATCGCGGCCTGCAAGCGGTGCCCGTCGCCTATCGTTCTAGTGACTAATGAGGTTGGGATGGGCATTGTGCCCGAGAATCGTCTGGCCCGGCATTTTCGTGATATTGCCGGGCGAGTGAATCAAAAACTGGCGCAGGCGGCAGATGACGTCTGGCTGGTGGTATCAGGGATTGGAGTCAAAATAAAATGAGTCGACTGTTCTTTGCCACACTTTCATTTATGAGCCGTCTGCCGGTGCCGCAGCGCTGGTCGCAGGGGCTGGATCTGGACCGCTACGTCAGCGGGGTTATCACCTTCCCGGTCATTGGCCTGCTGCTCGGGGCGATAAGCGGCCTGGTCTTTATGATCGTTCAGGCGTGGTGCGGTATCCCGCTGGCCGCATTTTTCGCCGTACTGGCACTGGCGCTGCTGACCGGTGGCTTCCATCTCGATGGTCTGGCAGACACCTGTGACGGAGTTTTTTCGGCGCGTCGTCGCGAGAAAATGCTGGAAATTATGCGCGACAGTCGCCTCGGCACCCACGGCGGGCTGGCGCTGATTTTTGTCCTGCTGGCTAAAGTGCTGGCAATGAGCGAACTGGCACTGCGCGACACGCCAATGCTGGCGGCAATCGCAGCCACCTGTATCGCCGGACGGTCGGCCTCGGTACTGCTGATGTATCGCCATCGTTATGCGCGTGAGGAGGGGCTAGGCAATCTGTTTATCGGAAAAGTCAGCTTCCGCCAGACCTGGCTGACGTTGGTGATTGGCGGCGCGCTGGTGACAGCACTGCTCGGTATGCACGGCCTGCGCGCGCTGCTGGTAGCGTTTGTTGGCGTCTTTATCATCGGCCAGCTGTTGAAACGCACGCTGGGCGGACAAACCGGCGATACCTTAGGGGCCGGTATTGAATTGGGTGAAGTGATTTTCTTGCTGGCGCTTTTGTAAGTCAGCGTTAAACGAAACGGATAAGAATAATGCAAACACTGGATTCATTATTGGCGGCCATTCCTGAGATGGATAGTGTCGCGATGACACGTGCGCAGCAGCATATTGATGGCTTGCTTAAACCTACGGGCAGCCTTGGACGACTGGAGTCGCTGGCGGTCCAGTTAGCAGGGATGCCGGGGCTGCATGGCGTACCGCAGGTTGATAATAAGGCTATCCTGGTGATGTGCGCCGATCACGGCGTCTGGCACGAAGGTGTTGCGGTGTCACCCCAGGTGGTAACTGCCATTCAGGCCGCCAATATGACTCGTCATAATACTGGCGTTTGCGTGCTAGCCGCACAGGCGAAGGCGCAGGTTCATGTACTCGACGTGGGGATTGATGCAGACCCGATTCCGGGCCTTATCGATATGAAGGTGGCTCGCGGTAGCGGTAATATCGCCAAAACCGCCGCGATGAGCGGAGAGCAGGCGCAATCGCTGCTACTGGAAACAATGAACTATACCCGCAGCCTGGCGGAGCAGGGCGTGACGCTATTCGGCGTGGGTGAGCTGGGAATGGCCAATACCACCCCAGCCGCCGCCGTGGTGAGCGTGCTGACCGGCTCTGATCCAGAAGCCGTCGTCGGTATTGGCGCTAACCTGCCGCATTCTCAGCTGCACCACAAAGTGGATGTCGTGCGTCGTGCAATCGCGCTGAATCAGCCTGATGCAAACAACGGCCTCGATGTGCTGGCAAAAGTGGGTGGCTTTGACCTGCTCGGTATGACCGGCGTGATGCTGGGCGCAGCTTCCTGCGGCCTACCGGTGGTGCTTGATGGGTTCCTCTCCTACGCCTCAGCGTTGGCGGCCTGCCGCATTGCCCCTGCCGTCAAACCTTACCTGATTCCATCCCACTACTCGGCGGAGAAAGGGGCGCGTATTGCGTTGGAACATCTGCAACTGGTGCCTTATCTGAACATGGAAATGCGGCTGGGCGAAGGCAGCGGGGCGGCAATGGCGATGCACATTGTTGAGTCTGCCTGCGCGATGCACAATCGTATGGGCTCGTTAGCAGACAGCAATATCATCTTGCCAGTATAAGCAAGCGGATGCGCCGGAGTTACCTCCGGCTATCTGTGGTAGCTGCTCTTCTTTAACGACGCAATATCCATGCACGGTACTGCATTTGCATTTAAACAATTCTGATGAGCGATAGCTGGTGGGGTGATTGTTGGTATTGCGGAAAGTGGGAATCATAGAAAGCAAAAAGCCTGCTCGAAAGCAGGCTTTTTAAATTTGGCTCCTCTGACTGGACTCGAACCAGTGACATACGGATTAACAGTCCGCCGTTCTACCGACTGAACTACAGAGGAATCGGTGTGGAGTCGTATCTTAGCGGCGAAAAAAATTTTGTCAAACATCAATTGCCCTCATGTGATGCATTTGCCTAATCCATCAACAATTTGTCGCGAATCCCAACAAAAATTAAGGAAAAATGTTTTGCAGGATCAGCATTTCTCCATCATCATTTGAAATGTGGTTTCAACTTTCTGATCTAAGGCCCATTTTGAACGTCACCGCCGCCCTACGACAGGCCGTCTCACGCACGCCCTGGTATAAAAAACGCAAAAGCTACCGAGTGCTCTTCTGGCGTGAAATTACCCCCCTCGCAGTACCTATTTTTCTGGAAAACACCTGCGTTCTGTTGATGGGCGTTCTCAGTACCTTCCTCGTGAGTTGGCTGGGGAAAGAGGCGATGGCAGGCGTTGGTCTGGCCGATAGCTTCAACATGGTGATCATGGCCTTTTTCGCGGCGGTTGATCTTGGGACGACGGTAGTGGTCGCCTTTAGCCTCGGCAAGAGAGACCGGCGTAAGGCGCGCGCGGCAGCCCGCCAATCGTTGGTGATAATGACCCTGTTCGCCATTGTGCTGGCGGCGGTGATTCATTATTTTGGCGCCGGGATCATCAATATTGTGGCCGGGGATGCAAACGCAGAAGTAAAAGCCCTGGCGCTAACCTATCTTGAACTGACGGTGCTGAGCTATCCGGCGGCGGCGATTGCGCTCATCGGTAGCGGTGCGCTGCGCGGGGCAGGGAATACCAAAATTCCGCTGATGATCAATGGCGGGATGAATATCCTCAACATCATCATCAGTAGCATTCTGATTTACGGAATTTTCTCCTGGGACGGGATGGGCTTTGCAGGCGCTGGACTTGGATTAACCATCTCTCGCTATATTGGCGCGGTGGTGACCATCATCGTACTGATGGTTGGCTTTAACCCGGCGTTGCGTATTCCACTGAAAAGCTACTTCAAGCCGCTGAATTTCGCCATTATCTGGGAAGTGATGGGAATCGGTATTCCCGCCAGTATTGAATCTGTCCTGTTTAACGGCGGTAAGCTGTTGACCCAGATGTTTGTCGCCGGAATGGGCACCGACGTTATTGCCGGTAACTTTATCGCCTTCTCGGTGGCAGCGCTGATTAACCTGCCGGGGAACGCCCTCGGCTCAGCATCGACCATTATTACCGGTAAACGACTGGGGACCGGTCAACTGGCGCAGGCGGAACGACAGCTGCGACACGTTTTCTGGATGTCGACCATTGTCCTGACCCTTATCGCCTGGGGAACCGCGCCTTTTGCCGGGCTTTTCGCCTCGTTCTATACCCAGGAAGAGGACGTGAAAGAAGTGGTCAAGATACTGCTGTGGATGAATGCCGCCTTTATGCCTATCTGGGCCGCATCCTGGGTGCTTCCGGCTGGCTTCAAAGGTGCCCGCGACGTTCGATTCGCCATGTGGGTATCGATGTTAAGTATGTGGGGCTGTCGCGTGGTGGTCGGTTACGTGTTGGGTATCGTCCTGGGATGGGGTGTGGTTGGCGTCTGGATGGGGATGTTCCTCGACTGGGCGACCCGCGCAGTGATGTTCTATCGCCGCTTGATTACCGGCCGCTGGGCGTGGAAATATGCCCCGGTAAAAAAAACGGATGACGCATAACGGCTTGATTGTGGTAAAAACCGGCAGCGGAAGACGGTTTTTAGACGAATTGCAGAATAAACCAGCAAACGATTTATTTTGTGCGAAACAGGCTTTGACAAGTTGGAGGGGCGCCGTTAATATTCGCCCCGTTCACACGATTCCTCTGTAGTTCAGTCGGTAGAACGGCGGACTGTTAATCCGTATGTCACTGGTTCGAGTCCAGTCAGAGGAGCCAAATTTAAAAAGCCTGCTTAGGAAACTAAGCAGGCTTTTTGCTTTTTATCGATCTTCGTTTTCGTAATATGAGCATACAGTACGCGGTACTGGGTCAGGCTGTTTGGTGATTATTAATTCCCTTTCTTCCCTTATGACGCAGTTTTTTGCTGACGAGCATTCTGAGTTTCAATCTCCATCTGGTGCTCTGGGGTAAATGCGATGACTACTTTTTCGTCTGTTTGCGTGATGACTACCACATCGCGAAAATCTGCGATCGCGAGTGCGGCACCGTACTCTTTCAGAGCGTCTGTACCGATGCCAACACAAACTGCGCCAGCTGTAACAGCAGACATTACGCCGCTCCGTGAATCCTCAAATACGAGTGTCCTGGGGGGGGCAAGATGAAGCCGCTCAGCGGCAAGCAGATAAGGGTCAGGATAGGGTTTGCCGCGCGCGACATCATCACGCTCAACAATCACTGAAATACAGTGCGTAATCTGCAACATCTCCATGACGCGATCGATTTTCGACCGCCAGCCGCTAGTGACAATTCCGACGCTAATGTCAGCCTTATGTAACTTTCGGATAAATTCGCTAACGCCGGGGATGGGGTCGTAATTAGCGGTATTTTCAACATGAATGATATGTGCCTGAACTTTCTTTTGATCTTCTAGGGAAAGATCGTTGAAAAGGGCGCGGATGGTATGCGGGCCCGGCTGTCCGTGGATATGCTTGATGATGTCCTCTTCCGTAAGTGTCTTGCCGAACATCTGTGCACCTTCAGCCCAACCACGCTCAATTACCGCATTAGAATCAATAAGAACACCATCCATATCGAATAAAACTGCGGCAATAAGATTCGCAGAACTATACATTATCTATCTCCAGTTTTTTATTGAACATCGAGCGGGTTTGCGCGGTAGCGCTTCTGTACCGCTGGGTTATTTGGGGCGTTGATAAGTTGGAGGTAGATGACGGATTGCCCTAGAGAGCGGATTTCATCAAGGCACTGGTTAAATTGGGTGAGCTTTCGCGCTAGAATTTCTGGCGAGTGGGTTATTTTGTAAGTAAACTCGTACTGCAGGTCATTAGTGAGAACGGCTATATTTGGCATAAATATTCAATCCTTAAATTATTCGATGTAAATATATTTGTTGATGGAATGTATGTTGTAATAATCCATCAGGTTGCTTGCTATAAATAGCTTGCCGTTAGTAAGTGCTAAATAGGAAAGCTAGCAGTAGATATGGTGTTTCTGGAATTGATAAATCGACAGCATCTCGGTTTAATAATTTAGTGCATCATGTCATCTGCTGTGACTATTTGTATAATTCCATTTTTTCAGGATTCGATAAATGTCAGGAATAGATATAAGGCTTCTGCGCGCATTTGTGATGCTGGCCGAAAAAGGAAATTATAATAAAGCTGCGGAAGAATTATTTCTGACACAACCTGCGCTTTCAAAGCAGATCCAGATTCTCGAACAAGAGATCGGAGGGCCGCTTTTCCTGCGTGGTCGCCAGGGGGCGATGTTGACAATAGCTGGCAGGCAGTTATTTACTAAAGCTTATGAGTTGCTGAAATCCCACCGCAATTTTTTAACCTATGCCCAGGATATCCAGAAAGGGAATGCGGGAAAATTAGTGCTCGGTTTTGGTATTTCTTCGTTTAAAAGCACACCCGTGTGGATAAATATTTTTCGCCAGAAATTTCCCGACAGTGATGTTGTTATCAGACAGCTTGCCTCAAGCGTACAAGTAAGGATGTTGATGGAGGGCGAACTTCATGCTGGATTTGTCCGTATGCCGGTAACAGAACTATTGGCTTCTCGCTTGATAAATAAAGAATATCTGGTGTTGGCTGCCCCGGTCACCGCTGAAATTAATGTCACAGATCTTCAACGTACGCTGGTAGTACATCCGATCTTATGCATGGACCCAGCAGTCAGTCCCTGTCTGGCGGAGCAAACGGCAGCATTCCTCCGAGATAATGAGCTTATCGCTGAACCAGTCTCAGTCACAAATGACATTCATTCCCTACTGGCTTTAATAGCCGGAGGGAATGGTTTTGCGCTGCTGCCCGCTAGCGTCGAAAATTTTTTACCTGCGGGAGTTAAATTGATCAAACTTTGGAGAAAGCAGAGCTTATGGAACATTGGCGTGGCATGGAATCCGAAAATCGACAACCATATGCGAGATGAGTTCCTACAGATTGTCATGCGTAGTTTGTCGTAAACGCGTTCGATACGCCTGTCTGGATTGGAGTGAAGGCACACTGAAAAGTCATAGATTATCACGCACGATACTGCATGAGTGGACGACACGTTAGATTTGTTCGGATTTTTAATATGTTGCAGTTGTGGATACCATGAGATTCATTGATTAATTGATTGTCACTGACCATGACTTTGGTAGTAAGTGAACTTTAAGCGTTATTCTAAAAACGATGGTTAGCCTAGCGAACATGGAAAGATTGCGTTTTATTTTAGTTATACTAAATCGTCAACAGATGGCTATGACGATCTCAATCGGATGATTCAAATTTAAAAAGCCTGCTTAAAAGCAGGCTTTTTGTTTTATACGTTAGCGGAACGGCGGCTCGTTGAACGTACGCAGCTTACGCGAGTGCAGACGATCGCCTTCGGCACGCAGAAGATCAATCGCGCGAATACCAATCTGCAAGTGCTCCGAAATCGCCCCTTCATAGAAACGGTTGGCCTGTCCCGGCAGCTTTATCTCACCGTGCAGCGGTTTATCCGAGACGCAAAGCAGCGTGCCGTACGGGACGCGGAAACGATAACCCTGCGCGGCAATGGTCGCGCTTTCCATATCAATCGCCACCGCGCGGCTTAGGTTAAAGCGCAGCGACGAAGCGGAGTAGCGCAGCTCCCAGTTACGGTCGTCGGTCGTCACCACCGTGCCGGTGCGCAGTCGCTGTTTAACCTCTTCGCCCGGCATTCCGCTGACCTGTTTGGTCGCGTCATACAGCGCGCGCTGCACTTCCGCGATGCTTGGAATAGGAATATCCGGCGGCAGTACGGCGTTGAGCACGTGGTCGTCGCGCAGATAAGCGTGCGCCAGCACGTAATCACCAATCGACTGACTCTCACGCAGGCCGCCGCAGTGGCCAATCATCAGCCAGACATCCGGACGCAGCACCGCCAGGTGGTCGCAGATGTTCTTGGCGTTCGATGGACCGACGCCAATATTGATTAAGGTGATCCCCTGGCCGTCTTTGGTTATCAGGTGCCAGGCCGGCATCTGATGCTTCTTCCACGCCAGATCGGAAATGGCTTCTTCCGGCGCTTCGGTGTCGGCGGTGATCCAGATCCCGCCTGCGCAGGAGAGGGAGACATACGGGCTGTCCGGGTCGAGAATTTGGCTGCAGCCCCAGCGCACAAACTCATCCACATAGCGGGTGTAGTTGGTGAACAGGACAAACGGCTGGAAGTGTTCGACCGGCGTACCGGTGTAGTGACGTAAACGCGCCAGCGAAAAATCGACCCGGCGGGCATCGAAGTGCGACAACGGATAAAACTCCGTCGGGTGGGTCAGACCGTCTGCCGTTTCATCGCCAATTTGCGACAGCTCGGTGGTTGGGAAGAAGCGGGTCAGATCCGCGCTCATTGAGCGATCGAGATTCAGTCCATCAATCACATACGGGAAAGGGATTTCATGTTGTGAAGCGCCGACTTCAATATGCGCGTCATAGTCTTCATGCAGCAGCGTTAGCTGCTCCAGCAGGTAGCTGCGAAACAGCCCCGGCTGGGTAATGGTGGTGGTGTAGCAGCCAGAGTGGGTAAAACGACCAAAAGCACGGGTTTTTTGTGCTTTGTGGGCGCTGCCGCTCCAGGAAACCGATAGCTGTGGATAGACAAATAATCCGCCGGCCCGCGCCTCGGCGCTGGGCAGAGAACGATCGTCAATGAACAGGCGAATGGCATCGCGTAATGCTTTTACCGATTGATCGTATAGCGCCTGGAGCTGGTCCAGCGCTTGTTCAGGGGTCAGACTCACGCCCGTATTACTCATCGTTCGCTCCTTGTGTCAGATCTGCAGCTTTTCCCGATAGTATGCCAGCGGATGATGAAACAAAAGCGTTTGCCGGTTCCAGCATAACAACTGATTAACCTTTAACCGTCTCATTAATAAAGCAGGTAAAAGCAGCAACGCAGGCTAAAAAAGCTATAATTAACCGATATCTGCCGTGAATGAGGAAAGGGACATGGGACCTCGTGTAAAACTATTGTGTGCGCTCACCGTGGCATTGGGCTGCCAGAGCGCACTGGCCGTGACGTATCCACTTCCCCCTGAGGGGAGTCGCTTGGTGGGCAGCACGTTAAACATCACGGTGCCGAAAGATAACCACCTGCCGCTGGAGGCCTTTGCGGCTCAGTATGGGCAGGGGTTGAGCAACATGCTGGAGGCTAACCCGGGCGTTGACGTATTCCTGCCGAAATCAGGATCGTCCCTGGTGATCCCGCAGCAGCTGATTTTACCCAACACGGTCCGCCAGGGCATTGTGCTCAACGTGGCTGAAATGCGCCTTTATTACTATCCGCCGGGAAGCGGTACCGTGGAAGTGCTGCCTATCGGTATTGGCCAGGCTGGACGCGAGACGCCGCGTAACTGGGTGACGAGCGTTGAACGCAAGCAAGAAGCGCCTAGCTGGACACCAACGGCTAATACCCGCCGTGAATACGCCAAACGTGGTGAAAGCCTGCCTGCCTTTGTACCGGCAGGGCCGGATAACCCGATGGGGCTTTACGCCATCTATATTGGACGGCTGTACGCCATTCATGGGACTAACGCCAACTTTGGTATCGGGCTGCGCGTTAGCCAGGGGTGCATTCGCCTGCGTAATGACGATATTAAATACCTGTTTGATAATGTCCCGGTAGGTACCCGGGTACAGATTATCGACCAATCGGTGAAATACACCACCGAGCCGGACGGTAGCCGCTGGGTTGAGGTACATGAACCGTTGTCACGTAACCGCGCAGAATATGAATCCGATAACAAAGTTCCGTTGCCTATTACCCCGGCACTGCGTAGTTTTACCCAAGGGGCAGGGGTTGATGTGAATCGTGCTAAGGCAACGCTGGAGCGACGCTCCGGTATGCCGGTGAATATCAGCACGTCGCATAACGCATTGTAATCTTGTGACAGCATGCAGCCTGAAGCCCGCCTGAAGCGGGCTTTTTGCTATGGTGAGCACCGGTCTGTTGATGCTGCTGATGTTATAAAGGAGTGTGAAATGAGTGAAGTGGTGAACTGGGGCGTGCTGGGGTACGCGCGAATCGCGAAAAACTCTATTATTCCCGCCATCAATCGGGCCGGGAATGCGCGCGTGTACGGCGTGGCCTCACGTAACAAAGCCGAGCTGCCGTCAGGAGAGTGGGAGCAAAACTATGGCGATTACGCCGCGCTGCTGGCCGATGATGCCATTCAGGCGGTTTATATTCCATTGCCGAACTCATTGCATAAAGAGTGGGTTATCCGGGCGCTGGAAGCGGGTAAACATGTGCTTTGCGAGAAGCCTATCGGTTTAACAGCCATCGAGGCGCAGGAGATGCAGCAGGTCGCCGTCAGGCAGAACAGGTTACTGATGGAAGCCTTTATGTATCAGTACACCGACCGGGTGCGGGTAATAAAACAGGTTATCGACAGCGGTGAGCTCGGTGAGATTCGCCATATCAACGTTTCGTTCCGCTTCCTCCTCGATCGCCCGAACACCATTAAAATGCAGCCCGCGCTGGGCGGCGGTGCGCTGTTCGACGTCGGTTGTTATCCGGTGAATTTTGTCGGACTGGTCACCGGACGTCTGCCGGTGAAGTGCAAAGCGCTGTGTGAAACGCAAGAGGGGGTGGATACCAACCTCTCGGCTCTGCTGCAATATGATGATGGCCTGATTGCCAATATTCACTGTGGATTTAACGCCTTTGGTCGTAACTATGCGGAGATTATTGGTACTAAAGGCATGCTGTGCATCGATAAGCCGTTCCTCGATGATGCCGGAACCTTGTATCTGCATATGCCGGAAGGGGTTCGCGAACTGCCGGTCAGCGAGTCCGATCGTTACCAGGCGGAGATTCGCCATTTCTCCAGTGCGGTGCTCAATCAGCCGTCAAAACTCATTCCACTGGAAGAGACCATCCGCAATATGCAGGTGCTGGATATGATCCGCGCGGCGTTGTGATGACCTGAAAGTAAAAAGCCTGCCGAGTGCAGGCTTTTTACTTTCAGAACGGGCTGGGACTATGGGCTGTGACGGGTTTTCCGCTCACGGGATGGACAAAATTCAGCGCATTGGCATGCAGCATCAACCGTGGCGTTTGCTGTGTACCCGGCAGCAAGAGACCGCCGTACAGGTCACAGCCTAAAATTGGGTGCCCGAGATACTGACAGTGGATTCGGAGTTGATGAGTGCGTCCGGTTTCAGGAGTCAGCTGAACTCGCGTTAACGGCAGTTTTGATCCCTTTTCCAACGGCTGATAGACGCGCTCCAGCACCTGATAACGCGAACGTGCGGGTTTACCGCTCATGGCGCAAATTGCCATACGTGGAAACAGCGCCGGGTCTTTAGCAATGGACGCGTCAATTAACCCTTCATCATCGTCAAGATGCCCACAAAGCAACGCGCTATAGCCTTTTTGGACCGTACGCTGGCTGAACTGCTGGCATAGTGCGGCGTTGATCGCTTTATTGCGGGCAATCACCATCAGCCCGGATGTCCCGAAATCGAGGCGATGCACCAGCGTGCAGCCGGGGAACTGCTGTACCAGCCGGTAGTGGACGGAATCGAGATTTTGCGGATTTTTTCCCGAAAGACTGAGCAGCCCGGCGGGTTTATTGATCAGCAGCAGATGCTCGTCCTGATAGAGGATCTCGATTTCATCATGGCACGGTGGAGCAATAAAGGTATCGACAATCGTAGACATCAGGCGGCCAGAAGAGTGGAGTGGGTGCGGATCATAACGAATTCTGGCACAAGGTTCAGCTTATAAAAATAGGCTTGGCTGAGTGCAAAAAAATATCAGAATGCAGAAAAGCAAAAAGCCCGCTCGAAAGCAGGCTTTTTAAATTTGGCTCCTCTGACTGGACTCGAACCAGTGACATACGGATTAACAGTCCGCCGTTCTACCGACTGAACTACAGAGGAATCGTGTGAACGAGGCGCATATTAACGATGTCACCCTGGCTTGTCAAAGGGTGAAAAGCGCTAATAAGTTCGTTTGCTGACAATTTCAGCAATCTGCGCGTGATTGCTGGTTTTTTAGCTTGTTTGCACCGTGAAAGTGCAGATTTACCCCTTATGGGGCAGATCGCAATCTTCTGACTGGGGTGAAAAAGCGCTTTAACGATAGGTTTATCGCGGTTCTAGCGCTATTTCGAAAACTGGCAAGCATCTTGCAACTACTTCGATTACTTAACGCCAGCGTGGCAAAGAATCTCAATCGGAGGCAAAAATGAACTTCAGACGACTGAAATATTTTGTGAAAATCGTCGATATCGGCAGCCTGACCCAGGCAGCAGAAGTGTTGCATATTGCGCAGCCAGCGCTGAGCCAGCAGGTGGCGACTCTGGAAGGAGAACTCGATCAGCAGCTGTTAATCCGTACTAAACGCGGCGTCACGCCGACTGAAGCGGGCAAAGTGCTGTATACCCACGCCCGCACGATTCTGCGCCAGTGTGAACAGGCGCAGCTGGCGGTCAACAATGTCGGGCAGACGCTGAGCGGCAGCGTGTCCATCGGCCTGGCGCCGGGGACGGCGGCGTCTTCGATAACCATGCCGTTGCTGCAGGCTGTGCGTAATGAACTGCCGGATGTGCTGGTTTATCTGCACGAAAACAGCGGAACCGTGCTGAATGATAAACTGCTCAATAACCAGCTGGATATGGCGGTGCTTTACGATCGTGCGCCGCTGGCCGGTATTGTTAGTCAGCCGTTGCTGAAAGAAGACCTTTATCTGGTGGGCACCAGCAATTGCCCGGGGCAGAGCGTCGATCTCACTGCGGTGGCCGAGATGAACCTCTTTTTACCTCGCGACTACAGCGCCGTGCGTGCTCGGGTGGATGAGGCCTTTTCGCTGCGTCGCCTGACGGCGAAAATAATCGGTGAGATTGAGTCAATCTCTACCTTAACCGCCGCCATTGCCAGCGGTATGGGCGTGACGGTTCTGCCGGAGTCGGCGGCACGATCGCTGTGTAACGCAGCCAACGGCTGGATGGCGCGGATCACTACGCCATCAATGAGTTTACCGCTGTCGCTGAACGTTTCAGCGCGTGGGCAACTGACCCCGCAGGCGCAGGCGGTGAAGGAAATCCTGATGTCGCTGGTGAGCCGACCGATGCTCGATAACCGGGAATTACTGCTGGTTAGCTAAGCTTATATTCCATTCAGATATAAGTTGCTGGTTTTTATTATTTGTTCGCGAAGGCAACAGACTTTAACAATAGTGCAATGTCTGATTGACCCGGAGGGAAGCGTGAACTTCCAGCAACTGAAAATTATTCGTGAAGCGGCGCGGCAGGATTACAACCTGACCGAAGTAGCCAATATGCTTTACACATCGCAGTCAGGCGTTAGCCGACATATCCGCGAACTCGAAGAAGAGCTGGGGATTGAGATCTTCATTCGACGCGGAAAGCGTTTATTAGGGATGACCGAGCCGGGTAAAGCGCTGCTGGTAATCGCCGAGCGTATTCTCAATGAGGCCAGCAACGTCCGCCGTCTGGCCGATCTCTTTACTAACGATGCGTCGGGCGTACTGACCATCGCCACCACGCATACTCAGGCACGTTATAGCCTGCCGCCGGTAATCAAAGCGTTCCGCGAGATTTTTGAGGACGTACGCCTGGAGTTGATTCAGGGGACGCCGCAGGAGATTGATGCGCTGCTGCACAGCGGCGGCGCGGATATCGGCATTGCCAGTGAGCGTCTGAGTAACGATGCCACGCTGGTGGCTTTCCCCTGGTTCCGCTGGCATCACAGCCTGCTGGTGCCAAAAGATCATCCGCTCACCCAGACTACGCCGCTGACGCTGGAGGACATTGCCCGCTGGCCGCTGATTACCTATCGACAGGGGATAACCGGTCGGTCGCGTATTGATGAAGCCTTTAATCGTAAGGGGTTAACACCGGATATTGTGCTGAGCGCGCAGGACTCTGATGTGATTAAAACCTATGTTGAGCTGGGGCTGGGGATTGGGCTGGTGGCGGAACAATCGGGCGATGCGCAGGAGTCCAGCAGCCTGGTACGGCTGGATACGCACCACTTGTTTGATGCTAATACCGTTTGGCTGGGTTTAAAACGCGGTCAACTCCAGCGAAATTACGTGTGGCGTTTTATTGAATTATGTAATGCCGGTCTCTCTCTGGAGGAGATTAAACGCCAGGCGATGGAGCTGGAAGAGAACGTTCTGGATTACCAGATTTGATGTCGAGCCCCGGAGATAGAAGGGGTATATTCAACGGCGCACCCCAGTGCACCCCAGCCTGAGAGGGCTGGGATAGCCGAATAATCGCCAAACGGTTATACCCGACGGCCAAATTTTCTTGAGCCCGCGACGCACAGAATGACTCCCAGCGTGACCGCTAGCATCAGTGAACTCACGCTTTCGTGCAAAATTGTGGCCGATAGCGCCAAACCAAAAAAGGGTTGTAACAACTGCAACTGACCCACGGCGGCAATACCGCCTGCGGCGAGTCCCTTATACCAGAAGATAAATCCTATCAGCATACTGAACAGGGAAACGTAGCCCACTGCGAGCCAGGCCGAAGCGGAGAGAGTGCTCAACGCCGTTGGGCGCGTGATGAATGTGGCAACCAGCATCAAGGGGAGCGAGATAATCAGCGCCCAACTGATAACCTGCCAGCCGCCGAGCGTTCGCGTCAGGCTGGCACCTTCAGCGTAACCCAGGCCACAGACAACCACGGCGGCGAGCATTAGCAAATCACCGGTGAGCGACACTGAAACATTTTGCTTCAGGGCAAATCCCACCACGAAAAGACTGCCTAGCACGGAAAAAATCCAGAATGCAGGGTGCGGGCGCTCGCCGTGGCGGACGACGCCAAAAATGGCCGTCGTAAGCGGCAGCAGGCCGAGAAACACAATAGAGTGCGCGGAGGTCACGTGCTGTAAGGCAATCGCGGTCAACAATGGAAAACCGATAACCACCCCGAGTGAGACAATGATTAATGGGCGCAATTGCGCAGACTGTGGGCGTTTTTGGCGGAAACCGACAATCAGCAAAATAGCCAGCATGCCGGCTATCGAGGCGCGCAAAAAAGTGAGAAAAAACGGGCTCATCTCCAGCACCGCAATGCGGGTCGCTGGCAGTGAACCGCTGAATATTACTACCCCCAGCAGGCCATTTATCCATCCGCTGTAGGTGCCAGATTTTATCTTATCTACCGCTGCATTCACCACGCTAACCTCATCGTTGAGTCATCAAAAAAGCAATGCTAAGTTGTGGTAACTAATACAATCAAAAAATTGTCATGGATACATGTCATGAAAGCCCGTTATAAAACAATCGTCGACAAATTTGCCCGCACCATCCGTTCTGGGGAACTGCCTGCAGGGCGGCGATTACCCACCCATCGACGTCTGGCGGCGGACGAGGGGATTTCGCTTGCCACGGCGACCCGCGTTTATGCTGAACTGGAAGCGATGGGGTTGGTGAGCGGGGAAACCGGGCGAGGGACATTTGTCAGAGAGACGGCCCTGCCCGCCGGGCACGGGGTAGACCAGCAGGCGGTAGCGGCCAACGTGCGCGACCTTAATTTCAATTACCCCACGCTTATCGGCCAGGGCGAACAGCTGCGAGACGCCCTACGGGAACTCTCCGCTGCCGGGGATATTGAGTCGCATCTACGTTATCAGCCTCATGCCGGACGGTTGAGTGAACGTGAGATTATCGCGGGTCATCTGGTAGGTAATGGCTTTACGCCGAAGGCTGAGCATGTCCTGATTGTGAACGGCGCACAGCATGGCCTGGCGGTGACGGTGATGGGATTACTCCGGCCGGGAGATGTTGTGGCGGTGGATGCATTGACCTATTCAGGGTTTAAGGCGCTGGCTGAGCTTTATCACCTTGAGTTAATTGCCATTCCCAGCCGTTCTGATGGCCCCTGTCTGGACGCTCTCGCCAGCCTCTGCGCGCAGCGGGATGTGCGTGCGCTGTATACCATGCCGACGTTACACAATCCCTTGGGATGGGTGTTAACCCCGGCGCAACGTCAGCGGTTGGCGGCAATAGCCCGTCAGCACGACCTGTTGATTATTGAAGATGCGGCTTATGCCTATCTGGTTCGGCAGCCGCCGCCACCGCTCACCTGCTACGCGCCCGAACGAACGGTCTATATCACCGGATTTTCAAAAAATGTGGCGACGGGGCTACGAGTCGGGGTGGTGGTGTGCCCTGATGAGCTTAAACCGGCCCTTGAGAGGGCAATCAGAGCCACAACCTGGAATACACCTTCACTGGTTAGCGCGTTGATTTGTGGCTGGATCAAAGACGGGAGCGTCTCGCGGTTCGAAAAGCTGAAGAGGCAAGATGCACGGTTGCGCCAGTCTCTGGCGCGTGAATTTCTTCGCGGGTTGCCGTACGTGGGGCATCCTGACGCCTATTTTCTCTGGCTACCGCTGGCCGATGAGTCCCGGGCAGACCGCGTGGCGAGCATGTTAATGGACAAGCAGATTTCGGTTTCAACAGCTGAGCCGTTTTGCGTTTCGACTAATGTGCCGCAGGCGATACGTATTGCTTTGGGGTCAGTGCCGATGGTCGATCTGCAGGATGCGCTGCGCACGGTACGGGATGTGATTGAATTCGAGCAGTACGGGCGATAAAAAAGCAAAAAGCCCGCTCGAAAGCAGGCTTTTTAAATTTGGCTCCTCTGACTGGGATCGCCGTAGCCAATAACTGGCTAATAAGTAAGCTAAGCCTGAATTTCCTTTCTGTCAAGACCGCTAGAATGACCACCCATCGTTGCCGATTAATTAAAACGGGCTTATATACTTTGCTCATGTGTTGATCATTCTATGGTGAACTCTACATATGAAGGATGGGTAGTTGGGGTGAGCATCAAAAAGTCTGCTCTGTGCCAGAAACGGAAGTTGCTTACATGTTAGTTTACTGGGAGCAGGACAGGATGGGATGACCCCGAGGTTGTGACGGTACTTAGAGATGGATTTACGCACGTATGCTATGAAAAGGTTTTAGCTAAAAGGTTGAACATGACGAAATCTGTTTTGGTGACTCAACCATCTGAGGTGAACAAAATCAAAGGGATAGTGTAGTTTAAATCGATCTGAAGCGAGCTCTAAATACATCCTATCTAATTTTTTAATGGAATTTGATCTGCAATAGACAATATATCCATTTTAAATAGTTCCCGTATGAAATTTAATGAGTTCTAATGCTTGTTTCGAATGGTCAAAGATGATGAAGGGTAGCGCGTTGAGTTAAGGTCAAGAAAAACATACAGTTAATTATGTCTATCAAAAATACCGTAGAAATAGCTAGAAATAACAACTGTGTGCATGTACAGTTGTTTGCATGGTTAACAAAGTTGCATTCAATGCTGTAAATGTGAGCGTTCAGGTTTACTCTCTATAGAACAAGGGTTTATAATCTGAAAAAGTAATTTCTATGGACTAGGAATGTTTACTGACCCGAACAGCGACCCGAAAGTATGGGAACAATATTTTAAGAGCATTATCCGTTTACACTATAAGCCAGCTAATTGCTGCGATTTGCCTGATTCGCAAAATGGTGATTTCGGCATTGAATGTTACACCCTATCAGGCCATGTTTTTCAATGCTACTTGCCCGAGCAATCAAGCGATGTTGAAAAACTAGTTAAAGCACAGCGCAAAAAAATAAATACTGACATTTTAAAATTCACAACTAAATATAAAGCTGATCTTGAATTATTGTTTGGCGAAACTAAAATTAGTAGATGGATTTTGGCTACGCCGTATAGTAAATCTGCAAAACTTACACAATATTGCACTCAGAAATCCTTACGAGTAAGAGAACTGAAATTACCGTATGTTGCAGATGACTTCCAGATTTTGGTGCAAACAGATAGTGACTATATAACTGAGAGGGCAGTTCTTCGAAGAACGAACTATCAGCTAAATCTAGATCTTAGTAACTCTACTGTTGATCATGCTGTATCATTTATTAATGAGCATGTTGATTTTTTGGATAAATTGAATTTGAAACTTCCAAAAATTGACCCTTCGGAATCAGTACAGGAAACTTATAGGCATTTTCTAATACAAAAATATCTTGATTATCAAAACCTTATCGATGAATTAAAACAGAATTGGGTTGATATTTATGAAGTTGTATATAAATGCATTCAACAAAGAGAAACGAACTTGGTTGGACTTTCTATGCTTACATCCTCAAGTGCGCAACCTGCCGAGAAGATGCTGAAACAAATGGAAGTTCTTAAAGAAAATATCGAAAAGGAAATACCTACACTCAAAGAATCAGATTTAGAAAAAATAAATTGGGGTGTAATATCGGATTGGTTAATTAGGTGTCCGTTAGATTTTTAACATGGTGAAAAATGAATATTAAAATAGAAGATATCATCGGACGACCTTTCACATTTACGCGGAGGCCGGAACATCTCCCATGTGAAATGAGACCTATGTGGCGATCTAGCCTTGTTTTAATAATATTCTCACTTATTGCTGCAAGAACTGGTTCATGCACATTGAAAAAACTTCATGTTGTCAATTGGTTGTTAAAGTCAGAAAAAAACACTACTGATTTTGCATTTTGGGTTTTGAATAAAGATAGTGTTAAGCCTGAAGTCAGAATGGATCCGACTTTGGATAGGGCAATTGAGCTTTTACTGGCCGATGGTTTTCTCATTCGCGAAAATGACAAGATGAAATTGACAGAAAAAGGGGATATTTGTGCGGTCAATTTACTTGCATTAGACGTCTTTCAAAAGGAATGTATTGTCTTAGGAAAACATAAAAAAGGTTTGACAGAGACTAATATAACCAAAATATTTCAGGTGGGATGATATGTCTTTTGAAATAATTTCTCTTAAAATAACAGTTAATACTATTGATGGACTATATGGTATTGATATTCCTTTCTCAACCGGCCTATTTCTTTTACGTGTTGAAAACTCTCATGGTAAATCAACGTGCATGAATGCCATTGCTTATGCACTTGGAATGGAAAAGGCTTTAGGCTTAGGTGGTGCAAAAATACCATTCCCACCATCTTTAACTAGAGCACTGACTAATAAGGATGGTAAAGAAGTTAGTGTGATTAAATCATATGTTGAATTAACAATAAAAAATAATAAAAACACTGTTGCGAAACTAAAAAGAAATATAGCAGGTTTTGAAACTGACAATATTATAACTATTGATGAGGTTAGTTCTGGTGGCGATCAAAGTACTGGCTCATATTTTCTACATCTTGAAGGAGATACTAAAAGAGAAAGGGGCTTTTACTTTTGGTTTTCTAAATTCCTTGATTGGAAACTTCCACAAGTTCCGAATCATAATGGTAAAGATACCCCCTTATATCCGTCCGTTCTTTTTCCTGCATGGTTCGTTGAGCAGAAAAAAGGTTGGTCATCTATCCTTGCTACAATACCAACTCAATTTGGCATAAAGGAATCAAAGAAAAGGGCTTTAGAATTCTTACTTTCTTTAGATGTCAATGATAATATATTAGAGCGAAGCTCTATAAAAAATGAAATAGATACTATAGGCTTTCAATGGAAGCTTATAAGGCATAATGCTGAGATTGTTGCAGCCAAAGTTTCTGCTATTGTTTCAGGAATTCCTGAACAACCCGAAGTAAAGTTTGATACTTATAAAATGGATCTGATTTTAAAGGAAAAAGATTCCATTATCGCAGCGATTGACTATCGAGTTAAACTCGAAGCCCAGTTAAAAACTCTTAACAGTGAGTATGTTAGTCCTGTGGATGATGAAAAACTTCAGAAAGAGGTTGTCCGTATTATTAGTTCTAAATTGGACGAAATTAATTCATTAGAGCTCGATTTACAAAAAATAAGTGATCACAAGAGCTATATAGCGCATCAAATTACCTCTACAACAGACAGGCTGAATAATCTCCTGGATGATAAAAGGAAATACGAAGATCTTAAAAAAATAGCTTCTTCAACTGTTTTTGATAATACTCATTTGAACAGTAATGAGTGCCCGACTTGCGGTGCTCCTTACAGTGATAACTTGTTAGACCTTTCACCGCAAGATAATCTCATGACTTATGAAAGTAGTTTGAATTTCATTAAAGAACAGATTAAAGCTTTTGAGTTCGTTTTGGAAGATAGTAAGAACCAACTTAAATTTAAAACATCAGAGCAGATAAAAACACAAGATACAATCGCCGCCCTAAAAGTCGATATAAATAGACTAAAGAAAAGAGATGACTCATCACTTGCTTTGCAAGAAGATATTTTGAGAAGAAAAATAAATTTAGAAAATTCAATTGATAATATAACCAATGCCTATGCGGCACTAGCTGAAATAAAGCTTGAATTGAATGCTTTGCATGCAAAATACGTCAAGCTTATTTCTAAAAGAAAAGCATTGCCGCAGAGCGTACTCTCAACTAAAGATGTTGAAAAATTGAATTCACTGAAGTCCGGAATGGTAAATAGACTTAATAATTATAATTTCACCAGCTTTGCTGCAAGTCTTATCAGCATCTCAGAAGATACATACCTCCCTACAAGAGAGGGCTATGACATTGGCTTCGATACTTCGGCTAGTGATGGAATACGAATTATCTGGGGGTATTTGTTAAGCTTGTTCTCTGTTGGTAGAGCATATTCTACAAATCATCCTGGGTTGGTTATATTTGATGAACCACGTCAGCAAGAAGCAAATAAGGTGAGTTTTGCAGAGTTATTGAGAGATGCGGCGAGATCGGCTTCAAATGGTGGACAAATAATTTTTGCGACATCAGAGGAAGAGAGTGTGCTTGTTGATGCATTGAAAGGCCATAACTATAAGATAGTATCTTTCGATAAAAATGACGGCAAGCTGATTCGTAAACTGGATGCATAAATAAGTTGCATTTCTTTGCATGTAATCCGAAATGACATATCTATTATGCTCTGCCAGCTCTGAGGCTGGTTAGAGCGCATAATTCCACTGCATTAAAACCCACCTCTAAAGCGGGCAGGCGTGGCGGGGAAAGCATTGCACGCCCGGCGGGGTGTTAATTATTATTTATTCGTGTCTGAGCGCCTCGCTGTGAGGTTGTTGCGAAGTGCGTGTTGCGCAGTAATGTCGGCGTGTGACGTTGCTGAAGGGCTTCTGATGCGGGGTAGTCAAAAGCCGCCTTATGACGGCTGCGCGGTTTCGGTTGAACATGCATAGAATGATTTCTGTACAAAATGTCCGATCCTCGCTCTATGCAGCCTGATGACGCTGTTGCGAGCTGTTCAGCGCTTCAATCTGATGTGGGCGTTTAACAGGTGCCGGTAGCTATTTTGTGGTTTTCATGATTAAAAAATCAATCAGTGCTTTGACTCGCTTTGCTTTACCGGTGTTTTTTAAGTAGTAAAGATAAACCGCTGGATAGGTCTTCCAGTAAGGCATCATCAATGGGATAAATTGCTCTTTATCGGGCTGTAATTCATACACCGGTTCGAATAATCGGCCAATACCCAGACCGCTGCGTATTCCATCGGCCATGACATCAATATCATTGCTGATGATCTGCCCAGGCATCTCAACAGTTAATTGCTCACCTTTGTCTTCCAGAATCAGGGGGAGGATGCGGTTATTGGTGATAAAGCGATAGCCGATCAGTTGATGCTGATGCAAGTCCGTCGGCAGTTCTGGCGTACCGTGTTGTGCGAGATAGGCCGCAGAAGCATACAAACCCTCACGAAACGGTTTCATCAACTGGCGGGCCACAACGCTCTCTTCGAGGATATCGCCAAAACGAATGCCCAAATCAAAGCGTTCATCAATCATGTTTACCGTTCCGTCATAAACGGATATCTCAAGTTGTACTCCCGGATAGCTCTGGCAAAACTCCGCCATACACGGCTTCATAATAAGCAGGTAAGCAAAGCGCGACAGCGTAATTCTGACCAGCCCGGAGGGCTCCTGATTCAGATCTTTAATGCTTTCCACCGCACTTTCCAGTGACTGAACAGCCCGCGACGTCTGTTGCAGCAGTTGCTCTCCTGCGTCCGTTAGCTCAATGCGTCGGGTGGTGCGTACAAAAAGCGGGTGGCCAATATGTTGCTCAAGCAGTTTTAGCGCTTTGCTCACGGAAGGCGGTGTTATCTCAAGTTTCCTGGCCGCAGCAGTAATGCTCCCTTCACGGGCGATGCTCTGGAAAATACGGATTTGGTTGTAAATGACATTGTTCATGGCGTCATCCGGAAAAAGAAATTAAGTACATTATTAGCTATTGGCTAAGAGTGTATGAGCTATTACTGCTCTAAAAAACAGAATCAGGGTTGTTTATACTCATTCCCCGTTAAACAAACCACTGTTCAGGAAGCCAAAATGCAAAATGTACTGATTATTTCAGGTCATCCGAATCTTAATGAGTCCATTGGCAATGCCACTATTTTGGGTGAAGTCGCGCAAGCGCTGCCCGACGCCGAGATACGCTTTCTTGATGCTCTGTATCCCGATTACCAAATCAACGTGGTACAGGAGCAGGAAGCCTTGCTCAAAGCCGATGTGATTGTCTGGCAGTTTCCTTTTTCCTGGTATTCCGTACCGGGGTTAATGAAGTTATGGATTGACCAGGTGTTTGTTCACGGTTTTGCCCATGGCTCCACCGCAAAACTGGGTGGCAAAAAACTGATTATTTCCTTTACCGCCGGAGCACCAGAGGCCCTGTATTCCACGGATGGTTTGTTCGGTCACGACATTCAGCACTACATGACACAGTTTGAAACCACAGCCTCGTTGTGCAATCTGGCTTTACAGGACCCAATTTATACCTTTGGGATGAGCTACGCAGGACGAGATGAGGCCAAAATTCTGGAACAGAAAGCGATGGCGAAAGATCATGCCTTGCGATTGATTGCCACGATTAAAGAAACTGCGCCTGCTTTAAAAATGGCTGTCTGAAAGAGAGGACAAAAAATTGTATCTGATCAATATAGCAGTCAATGAAGATATTTCTCCTGATCAGTATGAAGCGCTTTTCATGCGTCATGTCAGCTGGTTTCAGCAGTATTTTGAGGCAGGCAAGTTTATGCTCATCGGGCCTTATTCGGATCGCGAAAGAGCAGGGGTCATTATTGCTAAGACCGTAAGCCGGGAAGAGCTGGAAACTATTCTGAGTGAAGACGCATATTACCCCAATCTCGCTGACTATGAGATTCGAGAATTTATCCCGAAAATAGTGGGTAGCTGGCAATAAAAGACGTGGCAATTTCCATTTGAAAACGTGATTAGGAGATAATTATGCAGTATGTAAACCTGGGGCGAAGTGGTCTGAAAGTTTCACGACTGTGCCTGGGATGCATGAGTTACGGCGAGCCAGAACGCCTTCCTCAGCCGTGGTCGCTTGATGAAAATGCTTCACGACCGTTGATTCGACAGGCACTTGAGGCCGGAATCAATTTTTTTGATACGGCTAATATTTATTCAGGCGGAAGTTCTGAAGAAATTGTTGGTCGGGCGCTGCGCGATATGGCGTATCGGGACGAAGTTGTCGTCGCTACCAAGGCATTTTTCCCATGGCGTAACTCGCCAAACACCGGTTTTTTGTCGCGAAAATCGCTGTTTCAGTCCATCGACGACAGCCTGACCCGGTTGGGTATGGATTATGTGGATCTGTATCAGATTCACCGTTTTGATCACGGCACACCTGTTGAAGAGACCATGGAAGCACTTCATGACTTGGTGAAAGCCGGGAAAGTTCGCTATATCGGTGCATCCTCTATGGAAGCCTGGCGTTTTGCTAAGATGCAGCATGCCGCCGAGCGTAACGGCTGGACTCGCTTTGTCTCGATGCAACCGCAATATAATTTACTGTATCGGGAAGAAGAGCGGGAAATGCTGCCGCTGTGTGAGGATCAGGGCGTGGGTGTTATTCCCTGGAGCCCGATGGCACGCGGCAGGCTGACACGCGACTGGAATGAAACCACCCCCCGAACGCAAAACGATGCCTTTGCGCTGAAAATGTATGAAAACGCCGCACAACAGGACCAGAAGGTGGTTGAGGTTGTGGCACAGATTGCCGACGGGCGAGGCGTCCCTCGTGCGCATGTTGCGCTGGCATGGCTGCTGTCTAAATCTGTCATTACCGCGCCTATCGTCGGTGCCACAAAAGCGGAGCACCTTTTAACCGCAGTGGAAGCACTTAACCTGACATTATCGGCAGAAGAAATGGCACGGCTGGAAGCACCGTACGTTCCTCATATCGTTGATGGCATCGTACCGCCGCTGCCTGTACAAGCGCCACGACTCTCACCCATGAGAATCAACCTGGGAGTTGAGTGCGACGAAAATGGATTGTGATAAGGTGCGCTTACGCGCCTTGTCAGGAATAGTGACACACAACTTATTCCCGCCGAAAAAGCGAGGTCATTTATGAAAGCCGGGATTTCTTTACCACTTTTGTTGGCTCTGAGCTGTTCTGCTGTTGCGCAGGAGCAGAAAGTGCCTGTTTCGCCCGTGTTCAATATTTTTGAACTCGTCATCAAGCAAGATAAAAATAACGCATATAACAACCTGGCTGAAAAAAATATTACCGCTTCGGTAACCAGCGAACCTGGAACTCTGGCGATGTATTCGGCCCATAATAAAACGAACCCGTCAGTGGTTTATGTGTTTGAAATTTATGTCGACAGCGATGCTTACGAAAAACACCTGAACTCAACGAGCTATAAAGATTTTTTGCGTCATTCGGGGGATATTCTGGAGACGAGTCAAAAGCGTAGATTTGATTTGATGCCGCAATTTCTGGCAGATAAAAAAATTGTGCAAAACAATAGCACGATCAATAACTTTATCATCGTTGAGGTGAAACCAGCGCTTGGGCAGGCTTTTCGCGATGTTGTTTTACCCGAAATGACACAGTCCATTAAGCTGGAGGAGGGGGTTCTGGCCATGTACGCCACTATCGATAAAGCTAACCCCAACCGTTGGTATTTCTATGAAATATACGCCAGCGAAGAGGCTTATCAGGCCCATCGGCTGACCCCTCATTTTAAACAATACATTGAGCAGACAGCCGAAATGACGACTGATAAAGAGGCCATTGCAATTAATCCAGGCAAGTTTGTGAATAAAGGCGGCCTGATGTATGAAATTAAGTGAATGTCAGCCCCACCTGGTGAGTAGGCTGCAAAAAATTAATTCAGTTCTGACGTTCAGAAGGCTCGTCTATAAGATAAAAAGAGTGCATGAGCGTAAGGATTGAAAATCCAGATACACATTCCACCTTCGTTACGTTTAGCCGATATATCTGGATAATGCTGGTTGATTCAGCATATCGATGTCGTTGCTATTTTTCGCCTCAACATTATCGCTGTCAAAGACCGGATATAGAAGGTTTTTGGTGTAAAGTCCGCTCCTCGTTGTGAGTTCAAAGCTGACTCTCAACACCCGAAGGAGATCTTTAGGTGTTGTTTAGTAAACTTGGCCCTCACTCCTTCTGGTGAAAATCGTAATCCGATTGCGTAGGGTAATTACATCCCGGAATCGGGCTAGCATTACAGCCCCCTAAAGGCGTTGTTTGCAAAGGTTCATGTTTATCTGAGTAACTATATTCCTGAATGTGTTGCTCCGAATTTACGGATTGCCTTGTAGAAAAGGGCTGTTCTGGCGGTGTGCTTTGAAAGGCGTACACCTGAGTTGCACAGAGCCACAGTAAGGGCGGTAGGGTGCAGCGGGTGAGTACATTCATATATTCTCCAGACAAAAATTATACCAATTATATGATATATCCGATTGACTCAATAAAGCGTTAACGATGAACGGGAAATATAAGACCAGGCATAGATCTCAACATGCCGATAGTCGCCGGGAAATATTGTGCTCAGATTTTTCGTTAATGCTCATGGTCAGGTAACAAGGGGCGCTGCAGTAATGACTTATGAACCTAATAAAAAATTTCGGCACGACACTTTATCTTTTTATTCATAATAAAATCTCCTTTTTTTTGTGTTAATTACCCTCCGGATGTTTCGGACATTGGATGCCCGTAACACCCGGGGGCTGCGGGTGCGGGCGGCAAAGAGCCCGTGAAGATGCCCGGAATGAATGACAAACCCCCTCAGGAATGAAGAAAATACATAATCAATGCGGGGTACGCCGCTTTGTTGACCACTTTTACTGAAGTACTTTTCTATCTCAGAAGTAGGTTGTCCAGAAAGAGGAAACTGGCATCGCCAGTACCAATGCAGGAAGCATACTGGCTACCGGGAAGACCTTGATACCGGAAATACGCAGGCCAGTCGCCACCATTAGAACGCCACCCACAGCTGAAAAGTCGGCCTGCATAGCAGGCGTGGTCAGGGGTAATATATGTATCGCGCTGTATGCGAGAGCTAACTGGATGATAAGCTGGGGGACAGCGACTAATGCCACGGCGTAACCAAGGGTTGTGGCAAAAATGAGGGCTGTCAGCAAATCCAGGAACGCTTTCGCGATAAGGATACTCGAGTCCCCGGTCATGCCTTCGTGCATCGCACCAAAAATACCGGTGCCACTGGCACAAAAAAGGACGATGATCGCTACATAGTTTTGTAAAAACTGCGCCTGTGAGTCTTTGTCTCCGGGATCGCTTTTCACGACGAGCTCCACCAACCCACGGGCTTTTCCGCCCAGCTGGCTTATCCCTTTTTCCAGATAGCAGAGTTCGCCCACCAGTGTGCCGAGAAGGACGGAGAGAACCATGACGGGCATATGGCTGACACTTGTCACCAGGACGATCCCCATACACAGGGAGGCCGCACCAAAAATGAGCGGCATTGAAGTACGTAACCTTTCAGGTAGACGTGAGCTAATGATGGCGCCTGCCATCCCGCCGATCACGACGGCAGAGCCGTTAAGCCATGGGCCTGTAATCATAGCGATTTACTCCTGTTATTCAGGTTGGGCGTTTCACCCCAGCGCGGCAATGTGTCGCAATCAAGGTCGAGTAAACTCAGCGCCCGCGCAACACTATGGGCGATGATGTTCTCAGTACTGGCAGGGCGTGCATACCAGGCAGGCACGGGGGGAAAAATGATGCCACCGGTTTCGCTAACCTGAAGCATGTTACGAAGGTGCCCGGCATGCAGCGGCGTTTCCCGGACCATCAGAACCAGCCCCCGGCGCTCTTTCAGGGTTACATCGGCTGCCCGCACCAGCAAATTACTGGTAAAGCCTGCCGCAACAGCGGCGAGGGTGTTCATCGAGCAGGGGGCAATCAACATCCCGGATACCCTGAACGAACCGCTGGCGATGTCGGCTGCAATATCATCAAAGGGATAAATTACATCAGCCAGCCCATGAACGTCGTCTTCTGACAGAGTGGTTTCCAGACTGCGGGTCAGATGAGCGGCAGGAGAAATCACAACGTGACTTTCCACGTGAAGTTGTCGCAGATAATGCAGGGCCTGCACTCCATATAAAAAACCGGATGCACCACTGATCCCAATGATGACGCGCTTGCGAGGAGCACATTCAGATGTCGACATTATGGCGTCCTCAGTACTTGAAGTTATCCGGGAGGAAACGACTGATCTCGACCTCCATGAATTCGCTGCGGCGAAACTGGCCTTTCATCGTGAACGGAACGGTACAGTCGAAAATAGTTTTACAGGCGATCCCGTGGTCGCGGACGGAGTAACTAAAAGCCGGGTCAGAGGACGGATCGAGGGGATGGCACCTTACGCCGGGTATGAACACCGTGCTGATATCCCCCTGATAGCGTGTCGTCATTGCCCATATCACGTCATTGAGATCGAAAATATCCACATCGTCATCAACCAGAATCACATGCTTGAGTTCCGAGAATGCGGAGAAGGCCAGAAGAGCCGCCTGGCGCTGACGACCTTCATCGTTTGGCAGACGTTTTTTCACCTGCAATACGGCAAGATATTTTCCGGTCCCGGGTGACGGGCAGTGAACATTTTGCACAAAGCCGGGAAGGGCGCGCTCCACCAGTTGCAGAATACTGGCCTCGGTGGGGATCCCTGCCATATTGGTATGCTCGTCACTTGGACCAATGCAGGTCTGTAGAATTGGGTGACGGCGGTGGGTGATGGCTTTCACTTTTATCACTGGCACCATTTGCTGTGCCTGTCCGGTATAGCCGGGGAATTCCGGCATGGCTTTACCACTGTTGGTATTTTGATCCTCCCTGACCCGATAGTTAGGAATGAGTTCCCCCTCGATAACGACTTCGGCGTTCGCAATGGCCCGGGCATTCACGGTCAGACACTGGCACAGCTCAACAGGCTGTTTACGCAAGCTCCCTGCCACTGACAGTTCGTCAAAACCAAGTGGAGTTGTGGGCGGTTCGAAGCAGGCACCGATTTCAATGGCTGGGTCAACACCAATGCTGATCGAGATGGGAAGTGGGGCCCCATCTTCCTCTGCTTTCTGACGGAACAAATCCAGATGCCGACCGGGAACGAAGTACATGGATATTTCATCCCTGTTTTGCACGCACAGTCGGTGAATAGTGATGTCATGCTCGCCGGTATGTGGATCGGCGGCGTAGCACATACCGAGAGTGAAGTAAGGACCGGCATCCTCCGGCGTATTCGTGGGTGCTGGCAGGATATTGAGGATACTGAAATCCGGATCGGATGCCAGATGGACTACTTCCTGACAGACGGCATTTTCCTGCGGAATAACGACAGGACTTATCGGGGTGCTTACCGCGTCTTTCAGTAAAAAGGCCAGCTTATCGGGTGTGGTATCCAGTAGCCGGGCCACGCGTTTTCGCGAGGCGAGAAGACCTATCAGCACTCGCATATCGGTATAGCCTTTAATCCGGTTAAAGAGCATGGCTGGACCGATACGAGTCGGACGCATGACCGTACCGTGTGCCCCAATGTAGCGGTACACCCCTGACAGTTCTGCACTTGGATCAACGGGTTCATCGGTTTCGATAAGCTCATCATCAAACTTGCGCAGTACGGCCAGCGCACTGCGTAGGTCAGTCACTTTTTGTGTTTGAGACATTACGTTTTCCTCAGTAAGTCGCCGGGAGACAGCATGCCCGGTGTGCTTTTATCTTCATCCTGCAGGCAATCACAGGACGAGCCGTTACATCACTGACAGTATGTGAGGCAACATAAATCCCCGTCTAATCACATTAACGACGTTTTTAATGTGGGATTGTTATCGAAAAATAGTGATTGGAGGAACGTGTGGACTATCGGTATTTGCATGCATTTGTGGTGCTTGCCAGAGAACTGCATTTTGGAAAAGCCGCACTGCGGCTCAACATCACGCAGCCAGCCTTAAGCCGTCAGATTAGAGTGCTGGAAGATCAGCTTGGCATGGTGCTATTTACGCGTGATCGTCGTCATGTGGCGCTGACTGTGGAAGGAACTCAGCTTGCAGCGGAGGCGCGGAGCGCCGTCAGTCATTACGAAAAAATGCTGAGCCGTGCGAGTAGCCTTCGAAAAGGCTATAAAGGACAACTCATACTGGGTTATGTCGGATCTTCCATTCTTGATCCCGCCCTGACACGGTTAATCACCTGTTTTCGCGAGACTAAACCGGATGTTGAGATTGTTATTGAGGAGCACAACGTTGACGAACAGCTCACCCTCCTGCTCGACCATCAACTGGATATGGGGCTGCTCCGATCGCCTGTTCCGCATTTTGCCAACCTGGACTACGTGGATATCGCCACCAGGTCACTCATCGCCGCAGTACCGCACACGCATCCGCAGGCAGGAGTCGGTAAAATAGAGCTGGAGACGTTGTCCGGGGATACATTTATGATCCAGAAAGATCCGCCCGGGGTCGGGCTAGGCTGGTCTGCATTACATGCCTGTGAGATGGCCAGTTTTGTCCCACCCAAAATCTATTTTACTCGCGATGTTGCGGTGGCTATTGGCATGGTGTCGATGGGAATAGGAGTTACGCTGGTGCCAGAAACCCAGCGTTCTGTAACGTTGCCTAATGTCTGCTACTGCCTGCTGCACGATCCCGAGGTCACAACGACCTTAACGCTTTGCTGGCCGAAATTCAGGAAAAGCAGGGAATTGATAGAGTTTGTACGCTCTTTAACGCTTGGTTGAATCTTAAGAAGCTGCAGTTGAGTCATAGCCAGCGATCAAAATTGAGAAGACAAAACCGGGGAGAGGTGCCCGCAGTTTCTGCCCCAGCTCCCATCTTCAGGAAGATGTGTTTCAGGAATGCATTCGTGATGCTGGGGATAGCGGCAAGACGATTTTCTCATCGGGTAACTCTGCGGTATCGGAACAGTTGACGACGGCAGGGTGGTGAATGGGAACCTCAGGATGAAGCGCTCGGGCAAGAGGGATGGACTGTGCTGAAGAGAACACTGACAGAACGAGCATGATGCTTGCAAAAAGGGGACTCTGGATATTCATTGTTTATCTCCTGATGATATTCATCGCTCCAGAGAATACGCTTGCCACTCTTTTTATTTGTTTTCCTGAATTAAAAATGCCCGGTTTTATGTGGTTCTTCCGTAAACGTTATTACATTAATTAACATCTAGTTTCTATCTCCGAAATGAGGTAAAAAAATAATTGTCGTGGTTTTTATCAAACAAATTTACCGGCAGCTCAGATCCGAACTAATACCTGGAAATTCAAACCCCAAACCCCAAACCCCAAACCCCAAACCCCAAACCCCAAACCCCAAACCCCAAACCCCAAACCCCAAACCCCAAACCCCAAACCCCAAACCCCATTTCACCGCTGGCGTGTAAGGGGCTCTATATCTGTTTATTCAGGGATAGTTTTTTCTCCCGTGTGATTTCCGTTCATGTATCTGCTTCCGGTTAATCGTTTCCCAGCACAACCCGTCCCGCAAGGGTAAATGGCACGCCTGCTGCGCCCTTGCGGGATGGAACGATGCCGGGAAAGCGAACCGTCAGGCGATACGAAGACGAAAATCACACCACTGACGGAGAAAAAAATGACTATGTCCCTGCATACCAAGATAAGTGCCCCTAACACGACAGCGGCGACCAGCGTATCCTCGCTGGATCTGTCAGGCTCCTCAAAAACGAAATGTTCAACAGCCAGAACCGATATTTATCAGACTGTTACCGACAGCATAATTGCGGCGCTGGAAACCGGAGTAAAACCTTGGGGGTGTCCTTGGCAGCGAACTCCCGGTATGTCCGGTTTACCGTCCAATTACGCCACTGGTAAGGCTTACAGCGGAATGAATATCATGTTGCTTTGGTGCAGCGCGTCAAAACAGGGATTCTGTGATTCACGCTGGATGACCTACAAACAGGCAAAAGCGGTAGGTGGGCAGGTGCGCAAGGGAGAACACGGCACTACCGCGATTTTCTATACCACGCTGGAAAAGGAAAATGATAACGGAGAAACTGACTATATTCCTATGCTGAAAGCATTCACTGTGTTTAATGTTGAACAAATTGACGGTTTACTCCTGAGTGATGATGCCGTTTTTCCGGCAGAGATCTTTGAGCCATTACCACGTGCAGAAGCACTTTTTCGTAGTAGCGGTGCAACCATTATTGAAAAAGGACAGAATGCTTTTTTTACACCATCAACCGACGAAATTCGCTTACCTGAACGGTATCTTTTTATTGATGCTGCTAATTTCTACGCAACCGGCCTGCATGAGCTCGTTCACTGGAGTGGGGCAAAAAGTCGGCTGAACCGTGAAATGAAAGGGAAATTTGGTAGCGAGGGGTATGCGTTTGAAGAGTTGATCGCTGAGCTGGGGAGCGCATTCCTGATGGCGGATCTGGGGATAGTTGGAGAAGTTCAGCATGACAGTTATATCGCTACCTGGCTTAAAGCACTGAGGAATGATAAACGCTATATTTTCAAGGCCGCCAGCGCGGCATCGAAAGCACATCGCTATTTGATGGATAAAAGCTGAGTAGCAAAAAGCCGCAAAGGAATGCGGCTTAATGGGCTGGGGGTACTAAACCAGTAAAGGTTTAGTCAGTAATATTAGTGAAGCAGAGCAAGTACCGAACAGTCATATTCCTGTAGTGGTATTAAGACAACCTTAAGAAGGGACTGATGTATAGCTACTCTTGTATACCCATCCATGGAAAATTCGGTTGTATTGCCGGGTTGATATGTGCAGGTTGGTCCCGACCCAAGAAGTTTTTACTGTGAAAATTGTCAAACTATATCAATGTGGTAACAGCTTCTCTTGTCCCTTTGGTTATTTCAAATTGGACCGGGCTATCTGTTGCAACACGGTTGCTCTGCTTGAAACAGAGTTAACATATGCAACATCAGATACTTTGAGTTTGATCAGATCATAGCCTCGTAGCTTACTGTCCAAGGTCATATTGAACAGAGTTAAATCGCGCATTTTACCTTCCATTTCAAGCCTGATTCGGATCCCCCCTGATATGAGATATCTGATGTGGTCTTTTTGGTCAGTGATACTTACAATACGGTCTTTGTCCCACGGTGACGTGTTCATACTCAAAGCTCCTGTAATGTTGGAGATTTGAGCATGGTTATCCCTCATGAGCGAGGAACGGACAATGTCCCTTGCGCGATCCAAGATTGATTTTTCTTATTAAATTAAGCTATGGCTGACCTACGAACGATAGGCAAAATGCTCCTAAAGCTACGGCTTATGACAGTAAAAAACATATTGATAAAAATCTGAGCTGGTTTAGAATGCTATAATGGAATAATTATTTATTTTCGGCCTTCAGTTTGATCATTTTTAGAAATCACCCTTTTGAAGGAATCTACAATGGAATCAGAAGAAACGAAAGAAGAGAGTTATCAACAGCGTTCGGAGTTTATCAGAAAAATAATTCAACAGCCTGTTGAGGGTGTCATATCTTCATGCACTATACCAAAAAAAATAATTCAATTTTGGGATTCATCCAATACTATCCCTAATGATGTCAGACATTGCATGAAATCATGGCGTATCTTAGAACCTTTTGGGTATGAGTATTTACTATATGATTTCGTTAGCGCCCAAGAATTTATTAAACATAATTTGGGTGAAACATACAGTGAAGCTTTTGCCAAGTGTACTCATCCTGCTATGCAATCAGATTATTTCCGATTATGTTATATCTCGGTAAACGGGGGATTTTATGTTGACACTGATGATGTTTATCTGGGTAGTGAGATAAGTAGTTTTTTCACGGATGATAAGTTAAAAATACAACCTTTATGCTACGATATTTCCACCGATTCTATGATTCCACCAGAAATTTTTACAAAGGAAAATACTTATGAAGAATCTTGGATTTTTTATTTCAACAACAACCCGTTAATTGCTCCGCCTCATCATGTTATCATTGATAAGGCACTGAAGCAATCCACATACTTACTTAATAAATCAAGCTATCCTCTCACAGATATTCAGTCAACAACTGGTCCTGGTAATCTATCTAAATCTATTTTCTCGTGTCGCGAGGAAATAGATTTATTATCCCAGATTACGGTAGTATCAAACTGGCAAGATATTGCAGAAACTAAGTGGGATTTAGAATACAGAGCTGATTCTAGAAATTGGCGCTTGATGAATTAACATGGATTTTTAATAATGAACATTAAAAATAATTTGAAAGGCATTAGCCGTTTTTTTTATTCTTTTTACTTACGCTCTCGGTTACTTCTCCCAGCGCAAAAATCATCGACCTTTAATACATTAAATCAGAATGAAGGCGTTATTAGCAGGATTTACGCTATAAACTTAGAACGGGAAGCGATTAGATGGGCAGATTTAAATAAAGAACTGGGTAAAATACTAGATAAATCTAATAAAAAATTAACGAGCCAATTAACCAGATTCTCTGCTATAAACGCCAAAGAAATGTCAGACATTCTCAATGAGGAAGAGGTTATTCCTTATTATACTTTAGCAGACCAGTTGTACGTTGACCCTCAACCAAAAATCTTACCCGATAAATTTGATCTCGATGTCCCTATAAAAATGAGTAAAGCGGAAATTGCTGTAGCATTATCGCATCTAAATGTTATTAGGCTTGTTGCAGAAGGTTCTGATGCATATGCTTTAGTGCTTGAGGATGACGTGTATTTTGAAAGAGATTTTGCCAAAACCTTAGATGCTGCTTGGTCTGAAATGATTCAAGCTGACAGATCTTCACCTGGTTTTGATATCTTATATTTGTCATTTAAAGAGGTTATGAATGGCGCGAAAAAGAAAATTATTTCGAAAAGCATATTTAAACCAGAGCGAGGGTTATGGTATTTTTCAGGATATGTATTATCTAAGAAAGGAGCAAATAAAATCCTCTCACTCCTCCCAACTTATGGACCAATTGACTTATGGATAAATCATCAATTTGAGAAACTCGATGTGAGGGCAGTATATAAGTCGATCATTTCTCAGAGGTTGGATTTTAACTCTTCAAATTCCTATTCAATATTACCTACCTTAGTGAAGATTGGTATTATTGACAATGAAAAAGCTTCCAGTTTTAATGAACTTCCAAATTATTGGCCTGTTTTTGCATTTGGTGTAAGTGGTTCGGGTATTTCTTCTTTGGGTATGGCACTATCAATGCTTGGCTATAAGTGTTGTAGTGATATTGATAGACTTCCCAATGCAGACTTAAAAAATCTATTAAGTAATTCAGAGCAGAATGAATTCAATGCTTATGTAAATGTTGGCTGTCTCAGTAAGTATATCGGCATATTAAAAAAACAATATCCAAAAGCAAAATTTATAATTACCACGAGTGAATCAAAAGAAATCGAAGATGTTATTTTTAATATAATTGAGGAGATCGTTGATACTGACTATGTTGTATTGCATTCAGATGAAAAAAACAAATGGAAGGTTATATGTGAATACCTTCAATGCCCACCACCTATTTCAGCGTACCCAGAAATGGCTGACATTATTCCTAGGCAGATTATAGATATCACCAGTGCAGCACAAATCAATAATTCAGAAATTAACATGATACATGACATTTCCCCTTGGATATTAGAAAGAAAGAATTTTTCAGGAAATGGTTTTTTTATAAAAGATAATCCGAAGAGAATTGAAAAAGAGCTTGCTGATTTCTTCATTAATGATTCACTACAAAATATTAATAATAACTATTGGGAAATTCGCGATGATACTTTCCCTGGAAATCTTGGACTGTTTCGACCTCAAAATGTGATTCAAAATGATATTAGTGGTTTAGGTCTTGTAGTTAAGGAGGAACAGTTAGGCGTTAGAGAGTTTAGTGCTGCTGCGATTTCAAGTAGAATGAAGTTCCTATATGGCAGATTTGAAGTGTCCCTACGAGCGGCAAAAGTTGCAGGGATAGTAACCGGCTTCTTTTTACATAGAGATTCGCCTCGTCAAGAAATCGATATTGAGTTTGTTGGAAATCGATCTGATCATATGTTGATCAATGTTTTTTATAATCCTGGTGATGAAGGTGCAAAGTTTGATTATGGATATCGTGGTACACCAACTCTTATTCCTTTAGGTTTTGATGCTTCTGAAGAGTTTCATGATTACATGATTGAATGGAGTCCTGATGAGATAAAATGGTTTGTGGATGGAGTTATGGTTTATCGTAGAGGAGTTTGGGGGCCTACACCTATACCTCATTTACCCATGACCCTTCATGCTAACACTTGGCCAACCCGTTCCAAGGAACTGGCGGGACGTCTCCACACGCGTTCCTTACCCTGTATCACTTATATTAGGAAAATATGTATTGATGCAACAATGGATGTTAATAATCCAAAATTAAATGACCAGACAGTAGTGGCTGGTTAATCATTAGAGTGAAAAGTAAATCTTAGTAAGGCACTGGTAAAAATGTAGACACTATCAGTGCCTTAGTAGTTATCCCTCTGGATGGTTTTTTGACAATAATTTCCGTTTCTGGCACGGAACGGACAGAAAGCAGGGCCACCAAATCTCTCACGAGCCAAAAACCTAAATTATGATCTGACAGATACATGTATCAATGAAACTGTCGCTGTCAGATCAATTACGCCTTACTATCTGAAAATTATTTGATTTTCTGCATCGTGCATTCAAATTAACAATGTTCAGGAGGCATAAACTGAAAGGAGTTCTTTAGCTGCCAATTGACCAAGTGCGTTGGCTGCAAAAGGACTGTCACCTGTCAGTACCTTACGATCTTTGTATACGCTTCCTTTAATATCATCATTAACAATATTCATCCCCATTTGCTTAAGTGCATCGCCAAAATACCATGTGAGATGGCCCGGCATATAACCAATGTCAGGCGTCTGCTTATCAGCTGAATCAGGGAAAGCGCAAATAGAATACTCTTTTAGAGGGTTTTCACCATTGCGCAGCGAAAGGAATGCTGCTGGGCCATGGCAAAGGGATATGACGAAGCGGTCATTGTCCATGAACCAGCGAAGAGTATCGGCTACTGCGCTGCTTTCTGGCAGCCCAATCAGTGCGCCGTGGCCACCAGGAATAAACACGGCAGCATATTCACTTTGCTTGTTCAGGCTATTCAATACATCAGACAATTTTTCAGGATTTTGGAACTTGTCTCTATACCGGCTGAAAAATGGCATAACTTTCTCATCCTTGTGCGGCATGGCCCAGTATTCGAACTTTGTCATGTAACCTGAGATTGTCGCAATGTCAAAATCAAAACCAGCAGCATGCAGGTGATACATTGGAATAAGCGTTTCAACAGGATGGTTTCCCGTTGAGAACAGAGCCCCGCTATCAGTCATCAGGTAACGCTCATCCGCAGCGATGACCAGCACCTTCTTCCCTCCCATGCACTGTTTGGGATAGTCGTAGTCACTAAGGTCAGATACGGGGCTGGTAAACTGACTAAGGGAATAGTCAGAGGGGAAAAATGCGTTTTCTTCAGCATGATCCACTTTCGGATGTTTACTTTTATCATTTGTCATTACGTATTCCTCGTTGATTGGTGTTAACTCTCTTTCTCGGGCCTGAATTCGCCTGTTATATGGGCGACCAGGATAGCCTGAGTAGTGGTAGTCTCTTCCATACGGTTGCGTACGTATCTCAGGTGATTTGCTACAGCATGCGGAGATAGTCCCAGTAAACCAAGAACCACTTTAGCTTTTGATGACTCATACCCCCAATCTGAACACTCCTTTAATACCCATATTGCCGAATACAGGAATCATAATGTCGTGCAAAATACCACTAACAAAATTATGACAATTTAATAAATTTGAACGTGGCTTTGTGTTCCAGTTTTATGCCAGGAGAAATCATTCGATATCTTTATAAAATATCGTTCTAACTGTAAGTAATTAATATGATTTTTCTCATAAAAAAACTTAAAATCAGTTAACTTCAGCCCGGAATATGCGTTCACTGAGCGGCCTCTTCATGAACGAAACCGAGAAAAAATAGGCTACAGTCACAACCACACTGTAGAGCAACTTCTCTCACGTGCTGTTTCAGAGAATAGATCTTCTTGCATCTGAAGAATGGTATCCAGAGCTATCCTGATCACCCCTGAATGCAATAGTTGCGTATACTAGGCGCATGACAGAATCATAAAATGAGAGCTATCCCTTATTATCATGACTTCAGTAAAATTTAAATTTGCATTGAGGTAGCGATATCGAGACGTTGCAGTTCGTCAATCGTGTAGATGCGGAACACATTCCTGTGGCGGGTTTCCAGTGGGATGTGTTGATGATTCACGATGACGTACTGGATGCTGTCAAACAGCCGTTCAAGACCGAGTTTTTTTTGCGGGTCTGGCACAATATAAAAAACGTAGATCCAGTCTTTACGCGTTCGGGCCAGTAAATGACTGGCTATGATCGACTGGTAACGGGCTTTGGTTTTCAGATGGCGCTCGGTCTCGATGGCGATCACCGTGCCGCTGGGGAGGGCAATTAGCCCGTCCGGGCGGTGACTGACCTGATAACGACTCAGGAAAGTTGTGCGATCGCCATGTATCCAGCCGCATGCGCCTTTTTTTTCGAGGATGATCCGCGCCATCTGATTATCAAGGTGATGTTCCAGCGTCCAGCCTGTGAGTTTTGAAGGCTCAAACCGGGCCGGGAAAATTTCATCATCAGGCTGTATTACGACCGCCAGCCCGTCGTTGGTTATTCCCCACAATGAAATTTTCTTCGTACGTGATACCAGGACGTGTTTTTGTATTAACCCCATTCCCTCAACTTTTGAAAGCAGGGAATACAGTGATTTATGATCCCTGAAGCCGAACAGCAGCATCAGTGTTGTAAAATCACTGTACGTTTCTTCTTTCAGGAAATTCAGCAGTCGTATTATCTTCTCGCGATGTCGGGTCTGGCGCTCGCGGTATGCGGTGATAAGCATCATTTCCCCTTCTAAAAGTTCAGTAACGAGGGATGATCCTCTTTACCTGCACCTGCACCTGCACCTGCACCTGCACTTGTTGTTGTGTGTTTCTCGTCCGGCTTGTCAAAAAAGAGATCGGGTTGTGTTGTCGTGATAACTGATGTTGATGACGGTCCGGATGACATTTCTTCCTCGTCAAAATTCAGGGCAATGTTGACTCTTGCGGCGGTGGCGGCAACAGCGGGCGATACGGCACAGATCGCCAGTTCCCTTTTTTTAACCCTGATGGGAGAAATTAGTGAAGCAGAGGGGAGGGCTTTGGTGGTGAATATAAAACTGACAAAATCAGGCAGGTTCAGCACCATATTACTGTCGATAAAGAAACGCTCGGCCTGCCTGATGGTGCGTTCACTATCGATAGTCTCTGTCAGCACCGCATCTGTTTTGGCTTTGCGGACTTCGTCATCGACTAATATGGTGCCTGACATTCTTGCCACCCAGTCAGCGGTATCAGGGTCCATGACACGATAAACCAGCTTGAATTTGGCATTCTCCACAACTGCACCCACCACGGCATCGCTTTTCAAATCCGCCGGGCAATCTTTTAAATCGGCAATGGATTGGTGGTCCATAATAATGTGTACACCTTTATCCCGTGCCGCACCTAAGCCTTCCAGCGCAGGCTTGGATAAATGGTATTTCAGTTCGGAAAGGTAAATAGCAATAGGGCGGGGTGTGTGGTTTACCCGATCGCGCCTTTCTGCCAGCTGGTACAGGCGAACCAGCAGCATGCGCTGAGCGGTAATAATTTTGCTGTTGCGCATCGAGCCAATCACATAGCAGCAACCACCGTTATCAAATATTGTATTGAGGGAAAATCCTGCCGGTGCATTGATGGCATTGAGTAAGGCCAGCTCCTCAATTTTCCCGAAAAAGGCTTTTATCTTATCAGCGATACTTTGGACGTATTCCCCGTTATACACATCCCGAATGGTTGAGGTCGTATTACGGGCGACAAATTGTGCAGCTATTCGGGCTGCTTTGCGATCGTCAATGCGATAAAAGTCAGACTCTTGTCCTTTCTCTGCCAGACTGAAACCCGCGACAAAAAGTTCTTCCAGTTCATCAGCGGTGATATCGTTAATCAGGTTTAGCTGGTATGCCTGTTTCCTCAGGTCAATTAGGGCAAAGGATTTCCCTGCATCCTCGCAGGCTTTCCGGTAAAGGTGTGGGGCCCACTCATCATCTTTGGGATCCATAACAAATACGCCTTCACCGGCCAAAATACTCTGATAAAGTAATATCCCGGTGGCCACCCCTTTACCGGCCCCCGTGGTCCCGATGATATCGGCATGTTGTTTTTGCCAGTCTTTTAACGGCAGGTACATCGGCTGTTTCATTCTGCTCATGCCGATAAAAATACCTTTACTCAGGTTAATATAATCCTCCGGGTTATAGTGCAATGTTTCCGGTAGCAGCGATTTCACCGTTCGGACATCAGTACGTAATTCCCTTTCCAGAGTGGTTTTTCTGACGAACCGACTTTTTACTTTATCGAGTTCAGGTGTTAACACCCTGCGCAGAAGAATATGGAAAACAAAACCGGCTGCGGTAGAGGTAATCAGTATCAGCCAGGAGAGGACAGTATTGCTGGTGGCTATCTTTATTCGGTATATCCATTGAAATAATTCGTTCACCACGGGCGCTATTGTGCCAAACAAAAAGCACAGTATGGAAAAAACTATCACCAGCTTTTTCCATAAAGGGGCTTTGAGTCGTTCATCGCTTTTCATCGACGCGAAGAATGGCATGGTCAGCCCTGAGAATAGCGCCAAAATAGGTTGATGCTGGTGCATAAAAACGAGCAGTCCCAGCATGCCGTCCACTATCGGTGATAGTGAAACGATCAGCTTATTTAACACCATAATGCTTCCTTTATCGGCCATTCGCCCCACGACATCGCCCCCTCAATTCGCCCCACGGTGTTGGGCGAAAAGCTGGGGTGAAAGCAGGGGCAAACAGAGGTGGCTGCGGTGCAGCCATGTGCCGGTAGATAGACTTTCCGGCCCGAAACGACGTGCACCAGTTCATGCGGGCTGGACGCCCTTATTGCCTGGCGCATGGGGGTAATGGCGTGGCTGTACGCCGCGCCAAAACCCCCAGGGTCAACGGCGGCACACCGTCGCCCGCTACGCGCGACCAACCCCTTTAAGACGCGCGTTTCGCCTGTTTTTTTCTCGCAAGCTCCAAAAAACGGGAACGCTGCTTTAAAGGGGTTGGTCGCGCCTGATTGGTAATATCCCCGCTGGGGCGGGAAATATTACCTGGCTTGACGGTGTGCGGGGCAAGCCCCCCACAAAAAACGGCACGTGGGCGTGCCTTTTTGCTCGCTGGGGCGGCAAAATTTTTGCGGCTCCCCCGGCCTGCTTAATTCGCTGTGGGCGAATGTGCGCAGATGGATGCGGTACCTGAAAATTAACAATTTCTGCGAAATTGAATTTTCTGTCCGCGTTCCACTGGCTTATTTCACGGCTTAACAATTTCTCCGAAATTGAAGCCAGAAATTAGCCAGCCTCAACCCCGCCGTCTGTCAGTCTGTGGCGCTGTGAGGCATAGTGTAATGTCCGGTGGTTCACACCTGTTCGCGATATATTTCAGCCCGGCATTCCTGTTCAGCCTTTAATACCTCCCGGTAGGTTTCATCATCGACTTTCGTTCCCTGATTTTCGGCGTATCGTCTGAGTTTGTCAGCATCCTGTTCATTAAGACGCGAAAGATGATGTCGCAATAAACTGATCAGTCTACTTTCATAGATCTCATAGTAAAGGCCGCATCCCTGATTCGCTTCCTCAGAGAACTTTCTGTACACGGCTCCGACCGATATTCTGTCATGATGCATTGAGTGGATGTTGGAAATAAAAAGGTTTTCTTTATCCATATTTATTTCTCCCCAAAAAAAGGTACTAACATAATGGCCGGGGGTTTATTATCCTCTGAGCCTACCAAATCTGGACAGGATTTTATTCACCGCCTCTGGGTCGGCACTGGCACATTCTCCGAGGAAAGCTTTTCTGGCATTCAGTGTATGACCGGGTAAAAATCCGTGTTTATTCTTTTTGACGATATTAAAGAAAGTTTTTTCAGCTGAATGGCACTCACTCCCTCCACTGTTTCCGGTCGCTTTCCCGTACATACAAAGCACGACTTCGCATGGGTCAGAGGCGAAGCAATAAACAGGGAGCACAATGGCAATGCACAGCATTACCGTCGCAATGGAGGCGTATTTCATGATGAAGTCCTTAGCATAATTTCTGTACCAGGATATCGGTATATTTAATGTGAAAAATAAATATAGGTATCGCTACACGTCAGGCACTGAGTTGCAGGTTGATATTCAATAACACCATTTGCGCCATGCTGGCGAAGCCAGCTTGTTGCAGTAAAGAATGCTGTGCCTGATGGTGCAGCAACAACAATACGCGTCGAATGCGCAACTGCGTAAAATACGTCGGGGGTCCAAAGTGTCTCGTTAAACTGCGTTGAGTGAACGGACAATAACCACTTCCCATTAACGACTGGGGAAGGATTAATAACGGGGGTGTCATTCCATTGCGATAAATTGATATTCACTGACTCGCCCGATTTATCCCATTCAACAGATACCGGTGGGGGTGGTGACGAACAGCCGGTAAGCACCATTAAAAATAACAGTATATTGATGGTTTTCATTATGCTTTCATCTCCTCGAAGAAGGCATTACGGTGCAGTGGCCGGAAATAGATATCATTCATTCGGCGCACGTTGCCGTCTAAATCAATACTGACAATAACATCCAGACTGTCCAGCACTTTGCGTAACATAAACGTGTAGGGCAGCCGGGCGCATTGTGGGTTTTCATAACAGCGAGTAATAAAACCGTCTACCGCTTCTATTGCTGAACCCGCATGAAGGGAAGTCATACTGCCTTCATGGCCGGAGCCGGTTATTTTGAGAAAATCCCAGGCTTCACCACCGCGCACTTCGGTTAACAATATACGGTCGGGATTCATGCGATAATTCCAGCGCAGAAGACTGGCTGGCGTCACAATCGAGCCTTTTTCATCTGCTGATTCGGACGGATAGAAGAGGTGGACATAGTTTTTATGAACAAAAAAGGTGATTTCCGGATTATCTTCAATGGTCGTAATACGCAAATGGCGAGGAATAAAACCAATCAGCATCTTCATGTAGGTTGTCTTCCCGGTACTGGTTTCCCCGGCCACTGCGATAGTTTTACCGTACTCCACGCACTTCTCCATGAAACGCGGGATATCTTTGGCGGTATACAGGCCCAATAATTCCTGGTCGTGTGTCTGAGTGGTTTCTGCGCCTGTTACCCTGTTATAAAAACCGGCATCAATGTAGCTCTGGTGGGGAATTTGTACCTGTGACGGCTTTCGGATAGTTATGGAGACGGTGTTGCGCTCACAGGCCGGAGGGACAATAACCTGACAACGTTCACCGGATTCCAGCGTGGCTGACAGCCCCGGTTTGATATCTTCAATATTGTCGCCGTGATGCTTTGCCAGGCATCTGGCGAAGTTGTAGCACCCCTCATAATCCAGCGAAACACTGTGTAGCTCCCAGATACCATCAATTTTGGTAAATAGCTCGCCCGGGCGGTTGACGGCGATTTCTGTTAGTCCAGGATGAGCAATAAAATCGCCAAAAAATCGCTGTGTATAGCGATCGAGAGAGATGTTTTTCATGTGATATCCTTGTATCGGATACATTTATGGAGGGAGTATGTCGAAGACGAAAGTACTGTTCGCTTATTGCCATGAACTCGGGCGCTGTTTGTCCATTGATGAAGCGCGAACGGAATTTTTTTCCAGGAAGCCGGAAGAAAGGAAGCGGTTCACTTTTTCATGTAGCGATCGCAACTGTGATGTCACCATTAGCGGTGTTAACTATCACGTCAAAGCTGAAGATGGTGAGAAATTCAAGGCTGCGCACTTCCGTTCACCTCATCCTCACAAGTTCGGATGTGAATGGCTCGAATTCACCGAGGATGCGGATCAGGACCGGCGTCCAGATGAGTCAGAGGCTGATTTCACAGAACGAAAAGCAAAGCAAAAGCTGACGGACTATATCAACTGCTTTGACCCTTCAATAGATGATCCTGATGGCGAACCATCCGATCCCGTGAAGCCTGTTACGCCTGTTCACACAAGAAAAACGGTCGGGGATGATGATAAAACGGGTACAAATGAAGAGCCCCGCTGGAGTCGCTACACGCGAACCAACCAGCTTCAGCGACTTATCGACACATGGCAGGAAGCGAAAGAAACGCTGCCTCAGGATGAGTTCCGGGCGTTGAGACTCAGGATCATGCACCACGATCAGGTCTATCTACATGAATATATAACGCATATACAGCGTGGATTGGCTAATCCGTATTCGGGCGTCATCTATGGTGGTGGGACCCTAATGCATCGGTATGGTCGGGGTTTTCTGATTAATTTCTTTGATAAACATGAGGGGAAGCCTGTTCGCCTGTATGTCAGTAAAGATCTGATGGCGAAAGGACGGTTTGGTCATTATATCGATGAGATTCTGGACACTAAAAACGTCAGATATTTCCGTATATTTTTACTCAATCCGGTTGTTTCCGAACGGGAAAACAGCACAGGAAAAAGCGTTATCAACCTTGAAATATCAAAGCTGCGTCAACTGGCTATTTACTACGAACTGAACTCCAGCAGAGAAGATGAATCTTCATCGGTGGAGACGGAGGGGGAAAGTCCGGCGTAGCGGGCTAATGTTGTCACAAGAATGAGTATATCGGTGACGTCAGGCAGCGATATCTGCTTATGTGCCAGCCGGATATCGTCCGGGGAAAAAGGCGGTGCATCCAAAGGGCCTTCACTGATGGTGATACAGAACGGTTGCTCTTCTCCTGAGTCAATACTGAGTTCTATCAATGCGCCCCCGGCACGATAGTATGTCATGACTATTCTTTTGATTCCGGTAAGGTGTGACAGTAAGTCGTTGACGACAGCATTGCTGAAATCGTCCCTTACGATGACGTCTGTCGCCGTAACACCAAACAAAAACTTTCGATTATTCACTCTTCATCCTCAGCGTGTAGATGCCTGAAAAATCAATATCCTGACCTGTGACCAGGTTGATGATTTCACCCTGATTTTTGTAGAGAGTCGGTGGGATATTAATGCTGTTTTCCAGCGTGGTACGTGCCATATCCGCCATAGCCTGACGGCTGTTTTCTGTATAGTCGGTATTCCGATCTTTCTGACCGGCGCTGTTGGATGCCCATGCCCCAATATCAGGGATCATACCGACCAGTAATGCGCCTCCAAATCGCTCCCTGAAATGCGAGTCGATCCAGCCATCAACGCCAGCCTCGCCAAGCTCTCCGGCAGCACTCGTATCGACCAGCGGAATATCAAGGAAAGGGGGCTGGCGGGTACGCAGTTTCGTGATGATGATGAATGCGCGTCCCTGTCCATGTGTCATTCCTGTTTCTGCGCCAGTCTGGTACATCCCGGTGGCGGTGGTCCCTTTTTCAATCAGCTTTGTATTACCGCTGGCGCTCCAGATGTCTTCGGCGATCGTGCAGCGGATTTTCCCAGCCCGATCTGAGACAAAACGGTAATCCAGTGAGCAGGGAATAGTGGTATTTTCCGGCACGTACAGATCGGGATTATAAGGAATTCGCCGGACCGCTGTCGGGGACGATTCCGGCTGTGGCGACGAGGTGTTTAGCGGCTGACCGGTATCAGAAGATTGTGTCCCTGACGGCTGCCCGGTAGAGGATACCTGCGCCATTTCCTGATGCCGGGTCCGTACCGGATTTCGTACCGCCGAACCTGAACCCTCCCGGCGCACCAGAAAACGGGCTTTATCTAAGTCGGGTAGAGCCTCCGATCCGTTGGGTGTCATACTACCAGGGTTGTTGTCCGCCGGTTCTGGTGTTTTCGCGTCGATATAGTGCGTACCCAGATCGGTACGCTGTCGGGAATCGGTCCGATCTGTCGGGGCCACTGTTTCCTGAGGTTTTTCTTCACCGGGCTGCCAAAGAAGATTGTGGTATATCCAGTTACCCCCCCACGCCAGTGCAATCAGGGCAACGGCAGCGAATGCCAGAAAAGCGGTGGCTTTCCCCCGCTGGCGCTTTTTCAGTTTATTGACAGTCGGCTGTATGGGATCGTTATTGTCATCATCCTGCCAGGTGTGAAGCACAGCTTCACGCTTTGCGCGGGCCTCGCGCTCAAGCGCAGCAATATCATCATCCTTCTGTGTCGGACAGGACCTGGATTCATCTGGCACAGGATGTAGATGTTCGTCATTCATGTGTACAGTTCCTCAGCTGTTAATGGGTTGCGGTTTTTTCCACTCGCTCAACCTGCGGGGAGACTGTGGCACCATCTGCGACCTGAACCCTGCCGAAACCACGATTTTCCAGGCCGACCACAGCGCCACCGGAACGCAGGACCAGACGGGGCGTGACCTCCTGAATAACCAGTACGGTGAAGTTGCCTTTCCTGCGGACACTGCTGTTAACCACATGCTCCTGGCCGTTTAGCTCTTTTGTCAAAGAGGGAATGGATTTGGCTGGGGAGAAGCCCACGAACGTAAAGCGACCATCGTCATAGGCGAAGTCCGGAACGATACGTGTGCTATTGCTCCCCGGATATTTGAGATAGTCCCAGTTTCGTGGTGTCTGCGCGGCGTTAAGAGCCTGCTGGATATCGGCCTGCTGTTGTTTCTGCTCCCGTTCCCGCGCTTTGGTTGTGACTTCACGGCCCGATTTTTCGTGTGCTTCATCGGGATAGCGATAACTCACCTGAAAAGCAGGCTGCTGCGATGATTTTTCATCGATGACGTTTAGCTCGACGTTATACAGCCGCCGAGTGGTAACGATTAGCATGTTGGTATGCCAGTCGTGACTGTTGGGAGGAATGACCACCTGCGCTGTATTACCGTCCACTCCGGGGGCACCCTGAATCAGGGCTACCGGGCGGATACTGACCCGGTTTGCGTCTGTTGTGGCTTCCCATGCGTCCTCAAAACCTGGTTTAGCACTGATAACCGCTTCGTCATTGTCAAAGATGAGCGTGGTTACGAAACCGGGTCGGGTATTGACGACAGTGACGTTAAACGGGTTATAGACAACCTGCTGGAGACGGGCGTCGTAGCGGCTTGCTTGTGGTATTGCAGCACCCCAGGCTATACCGCACATCGCCAGTGCGAAAAGGATGATAATTTTCATTATTCAACTCCTCTGATTTCACGATCTGCCTGCCAACTGGTCACCGTAAAACCGAACGGGTTAACTTCCCGCTCTGTATCGCTCATTTCCTTACTTGGGTCGGAGTGGAATGTCAGGTGGGCATCCCAGTATTCTGTACGCGTACTGCTATCAGCGAGGCGGCGGATAGTTTTTTTGTAACGGAGGGTGGCGACTTTATCGGGGGCAGTGCCTTCGGTGATCTGATTAGACAGGATGTCGATATGTACGGTGTGGGCCTCATTCTGGTACACCTTATCCGGGGCGTCTTTTCCTGAATAAAGTGCCAGATAATCATCATTAACCTGAGGGCTGTTATAGACCTGTACCGTTGAATAATCGTCCTGTAGGGCAGGGTAAATGTAACGTTCACGCACTCTGACGTAACTTGAGGTCATCGCCTTCTGATAAGCTTCTTCCGCTGTCAGACTCGTTTGTGACGCTCGGGTGACGTGTTCCAACCGTCCGGTATGATTATCAACAGCATACAGCTCAATAACTGTCTGTTTCAGCGGTAATATCAGCACCACAGTGGTGAGTGCCAGTATGGCAATGAGTAAGCCCGCGCCGCCAACCATAAATCCCGCCTTTGTGGCGCGTTTGTCCCGCTCAATCATTTTCTGCTCAAAGGTGCGGGAATCAGCAATGATTGACTGTTCACTCATGATTGTTTAACTCCGCCATCATCTGAGGCGTGTTTACCGGGATGCCATTCCCACTAAAGGCCAGGGGATGGGGTGACTGTGCACAGCCGTAAAGCGCGCACAGTAAAATCAGCGCAATCAAGCGTTTCATGGGATGTTTCCTCAGTGGGTTGGATAGAGGGTAGTGTTAGCGCCGGGGGGATTGACGGAAATAGTATGCAAGGGATGACAAGTTTAACGATGAAATTTCTGAACGGTTGTTTCTCTTGATTTTGCCAGCCGTCGGGCCTCGTTCCTGGCGATCATTTGCTCAATGGCATACTTACGTGCCTGAGCAGCTCTGTATCCCGGGCCGCTGCCGGGTTTATCTGTACTGGCATCTCTCCATCCCTGAAGATTGTCCTGAATTGCGCGGTTTGTCTGCTTCCCGGCTCCTGCGGCTAATTTCCCTGCACCAAACGCCGCTGCGCCTATACCCACGGCGGACAGTCCCTGCATGGAGACAGTCGCTCCCGCCCCGGCTAGTGCTCCGGCCAGTTTTGCAGAAAGGTATACCATTATTGCCGTGCAGACCCCGGCGAGACAGACCTGAGCGCCTAGCTCCACAATATTAGATTGTGCAGATATTTGTGTGGCAATATCTAAGCGGGAGTTTAAATAATTAACGACCACTCGTAGCGACAATGCAGAAAACAGAACCGTTAATATGGCTGCGAAAATATTTTGCAGCCAGTTGTTAAACATGGGACGTAAAAAGCCATACATGAGACAAAAGATGAAAACGGGGGCTGTGATGCTGAGCAGCAAAACCATGACCTCTGCGATCATTGCAACAAAGGCTGTAATAGTCATTAAAACGAATATCCCAAGCCACACATAAAATTGAGCTGTGATGCCCTCGTCTTTTATGTACGTTGAATTATCCATGTCGTGTAACGTTTTGCCTAATACCTTCGCTTTATCCCATAAGCTATCCAGTAGTTGCCATATATTATCGTTGCCGGAAAAGCCGTCTTTTAAGCCATTGATAGCGTCAATGACCCCGTCGAGATAACCGCTGACATTGGCCACAAAGGACAGGATGATGGCCATTCTTATGATGTCCCACATGACGTCCTCCATGGGTGTGGACAACTTACCTGCCAGGCTCTGGTATCCACGCCACATGATATAAAGTGTCGCTGACGTTGCCGCCAGTCCCAGCATCATGGCGGAGTATGACATCATCAGTCCCTTTGTTGCGTCGGTGACTCCCCCTATCAGGTGTTTTTCAACACCGATAAATACACCACCAGGCATATTAACCTCACTATGAATTCAGGTTGGGAGTGGGGGCATTTAACTGTTGAATCTGAAAATGAGCTTCATTGGCATTTTTACAGTTTTCAGAGGCATCGCCGGTTTTCAGGCATTTTTCATATACTGTTTTCAGCTCATCGGGATGATCTTTGTACCACTGGGTCGTTTTGGTTTCGTCTCTGCAGCCGCAAATGATGAGGAATAAAATGGACAGGAACGAAAGGGTTAATAAACGCATGTGAAACTCCTTTAGCGGTTTAAATCGGGGGTTGGTGCAGTTAACTGCTGCTGGTTCCACTGTTTGAGACGCTCATCCTCCAGCACTTTCCCGCGTTTTTCTGCCGCCTTCACACTCATTTCCCACTGATCAGTGAGCGTGTTCAGCATCACTGATTTCAACTGAATACTGTTGGCAAGGTCCTGCGACTCCTTTGAGTCTTTAGAGAGTGCAATACGGTTCGACAGGTTGTTGATCTCGCCCAGTGCCTGGCTGACCTGATCCTGGATCTCGTTAGTCTGCTCAAATTGAATTGCCTTATTGATGACCTGTTGTTTGCAGATATCGGCATAGCTACCGGACTGCGCCGCGTTGCACGTATCGAAAACCCGGTACTTTGCGTATAGCGCATCGAACTGCCCGGCGGTGCCACCAGAAAGTAGCAGGTCGTTGAGTGTCTGGCCCGGCTTACGCAGTTTTTCCAGATCTGATTTAAGACTCTTCGCCTGATCAACGAAATCAACAATATTCCGGACACCGGTGGCCGTTGCTAACTGGTCTTTATATGCCTGAATTTGGCTCTCATAATGCTGCGCTGTTTGTATCCAGCGTTGTGCCTCTTTCAGCCATTCGAGCTCACGTAGTGGGTCAGCATCCACCAGAACAGGGATACCTGCGTGTGCCAGCGGGCTGATAATCACACACGCAATAATCAATGTATGAAAACGCCGTTTCATCATGAATCTCCTGTGGATTTTCAGAGTGCCTGAGCCAGGTAAGAATCCAGCCATTCATGGGGCTGCATTCCTTCCCGGTAGAGAGAGTCGAAGATTTCCAGGTTGTCGGCGCTGCCGCTCATGACTTTTGTGTACCTGCCGATCCCGGAAAGATCGAGCGTCACACGTGCAGCAAAACGCTTTATGTCGCCACGTCTAAATTGATTTTTTACCACTACATACTGACGGGCCTGAGGATCCAGGGCTTTCACGACGTCGAACACCTCCGGCTCAAACTTCATTCCGTCGACATAGTGTGCCCAGTCAGCACTGGGGTTAGCTGCCAGGATCTGCGTCCCGCACTGCTCAATCACGGCAGGCGCAATTTCATCCCTGATGATCTCCGCCGGGGATTGTGTTCCTACAACCAGCATCCCGTTTAGCTTGCGGATAGTTTTCAGCCGGTTATAGGCAAAATCCTTAAATACCGGATCCCGTAGCCATTTCCAGAACTCATCCATGAAGATAACCAGTCGACGTCCGTCGAGTAGGCTGGTAATGCGGTACAGCAGATAAAAGGAGATCGGCGCGCAGATGTTCGCATCGTCAAGAAACTCTGTGCCGTCAATGCCAAAGTTATCGCAGCGACTGATATCGAAGGTGTCTGATGCGTTATCAAACACCCAGCCAAACTCGCCACCCTGCGCCCACTGCGACAGGCGAATACTCAGGCCATTCTCCTGAGCTTCTCGGGTCGCAGGCTCCGGAAGATTCTCCAGTAAACGAGTGATCCCATGAATACGGTACTGTGGTTCATTATCGATCACCGCCAGTATGGCGTTATTTAGACGTCGCTCATTGCGGGGCGTGATGGTCGCACCGTTACGCGTACACAGCAGTTTCATCAGCTGACTGATAAAACTGATATTGCGTTTCGTGGGCGATAGCGAAAATGGGTTCCACCCGGTGGGCTCGCCATGTGCAATACGGTAATAACGGCCTTGCAATGCCCGGATATTCATTTCAGCGCCACGATCCTTATCCAGATAAACGGTTGTCAGTCGTTTGGTTTTTGCGTCGGGAGAAAAACTCTCCGTATGGCTATATTTCTGCTGCATGTTTTCCAGAAATGTCATGAGCATGGTTTTACCCGAACCGTTGGTACCGAGAATGCAGGTACTGGCTGGATTCTTCTCGTTGAATTCATCCTTGTCCGCCAGCGTATTGTGAAGGTTCAAATAGTAGCCATCTCCTGAAGGAGTACGCAGTAAGGCCATCGCATCCCCCCATGGCGCGTTATCGCGCTTGCCTGGATAGAAATTGTGTAGCGAGGCCAGCTCGACAAAATTACGACTACTCAGCTCACCCTTGCGGGGCCGCAGATGATAATTGCCGGGTAGTTGCGCCATATATCCGGCTGAAAGAGAAAGCGCGGCGGGAACCGATATAATGCCGAGGTTGTTCAGAGCATTGCTGATTTCGCTGGTATCGGCTACCAGATTATCCAGCGTGTGGGAAAACACCATGATGGAAAAATGGTGTTTTCCATACGCAATTTTTCCCGATGTCAGCAGGTCAAGCGCCACATCCAGATCCAGCCGCTGTGACACCGCATCATCATCTGAACTCATTAACAGACGTCGGGTGCGTTTGATGGCCTTCCGTGCTTCTTCCCGTGACATGCAGGTGTAGGACTGTGTGATGACATAATCGCAGGGGGCATAAAGCAGCGAATCCATCATTCCAGTCGCGGTTTCTTCAGGGAACTCTTTAACTTCCAGACCCCGGAAATACTGGGTGCCGCCGGTATGGTTTATCTGTCCAGACTCCCCGGAGAAAAACAGCGCCGCCGACCCCATGACGGAATATGCAGGAGCACGGGTGACGCGGATCCTGCGCCATTGGTGCGTCAAGAGATACTCGTAAAAGGATAACTGGGAGGAGAATACCGCCTGTTCTTCGCTGAAAGTACCAAGAGAGTGTGCGGCGTAGCGTGACAGAGCGGTATCGAGGGTACCTTTAATTTCCAGCATCTCCTGCAACGCACCGTCAAGCTCTTTCAGTTTCTGGCCGTCTTTCATACGCCGGTGTCCGGCTTTTTCCAGACTGGCAAAAGGGCGGTAGCAGGCAGTCAGGAACAAGCGGTTACGGCGAAACGGGTTAGCCTCCAGCGAGGCATAATACAGACGGCTGACTTCATCAGCGTAAGGGTTGCCGGATACCTTATGTAGCGAATCGGTAAATGGCTCCCTTACGTTATGGATATAGAAGGTGACCGGCATCCCCTCGAAAGAGCGGATAATTCCGTGCAACTGGTTACGGTCAATATTGATCGTTTCTTCTGATTCACAATCGAACGGAGTGCCCGTCAGTTCCCAGGTACAGTAGAGGTCACTATTGGGTGAGCGGACGACATGTTGATGAATATGCGATGAATACGGAATGTATTTCCTGAGCGTGGCACTCTGATTCAATTTCATGACGTTGAGAAACTCCGTGATATCAACAGCATCATGCTCAATGGGCATAAATGCTGTTGCGCTAAATAGACGGTTTGCCGCAGGTTTTCCTCTTGCCCTGAGCCAGACGGCTATCAGGCTGAACCGCATGGGTTCATTCCTGGTGAGCGATTTCATCAGCAGAAATTCAATCGGGAGTAGGGCGAGGAAAGCGACGGAGGTCCAGACAGCAATGATGATGGTGATACCCGTGACAGCCAGTAGAGGCACCATCGGCACTCCCCATAGTGCCGCCGGACGTCTCATTGCCTTAAGCAGCTTTGCCATAGATAACCTCTCAGCTCATCAGCAGTGCGCCGATTTCACTGCCTCCACCAATCAGAATGCCGCCAATGATGATGTAGGCGCACTGGGACAGGCTTTCGCCTTTCCAGAGTGTCTTGTAACCTACCCAGATCACGGCCACGGTAATGGTGATGGCCGCCAGGCCATTAAGGCCGGTGGCGACTTTTTCCATCACGGTATTTGCGCGTTGAAAGCCATCGGCAAAAACCGGAGGTACAGAACAAACGATGAGTGCAAATGCGGAAACAGGACTGAAAGCGGCCTTAAGTTTGCAGCAAAGTGTCATTATTCTTACTCCTCACGGGGTGACAGGGAGAGGCTCCGGCGCAATGACGGCGTAGAGATCTTTTCTATGGCAATTTTCTTCTGGCGGAATTTTGAGGGGACGCCACGAACCACGCCCTTTGGCCAGATCACGCAGGGACGTAACTGGTCACCTGCAGGCGTAGGCTTCAGGAACGACGGGGGTGTCAATTTATCCTCGTGGGTTCCGGGTACGGCATAGTGGGGAGCAGCAGCGTAACCGATTCGTTGCACATAGCTGGTTCCGGAAAAAGCCGCTTCCGGCTGTTCTCCGGTACGGAAATTGCCGGAGTAGTAGCAACTCAGTGCTCTTTTCAGCGAGCCGCCGCGTCGGTAACAGTCGTTGAGGATGTGTTCGAAAACAGACAAATTGGTACAGGGATCAAGCAGCTCAGAGGCTGTCACACCGTAATGATGGAAATTGGTGCTGGTAATTTGCATCAGCCCCACAGAATAACGGCGGCTCTGCGCCACAAGGCGACCTATGATTCGCTCGGCTCTTTCCCGGCTGGTGGGCTGATGAGAAATGATTTTAATGTGACCGAAGGTGCCTGAGCCCTTTGGGATAATTTCGGCGATCGCATAAGGGTTAAAATTGGACTCCACCCTTACGACGTCGAGTGCTGTGGACGGATGAATGCTGGTGGCACACTGCATGGCCACCGCCAGAAAGGCAGATGAGGAAAGCATAGTAGCCTCGGGAATGCGGGCAGCGTACATAGCTAAAGAACCATGCATGCTGAGGGAAATTTGAAGGGTTAAATGTGTGGTTTCGAGATTGTGAGCGCTTTGCGCCGGATTGCCGAAATCATAATAAAGTGTGTCATGAGATATTATCTACAGGGCTTTTGATTCGGATAAATGCTGCACTATTGTTTTGCGGTAGATGTTTGATTTCAGCGTATCTGTTGAAAATTCCAGACCGACAAAAATATGTCACTTGGTTTTATTTGGATAGTTCTCTAATCAAAATAATAATAAACGGTTCACGTCCCAATTCTGCATTCCGATTTCAACGGGTCAGCGAGAACATTCAGCGGCACACTGAATTAAGGTTGTGTGATAGCCTGATATAAATTATTAAAGAACGGTGCTCGACCAAGGCTGAATAAATTCCTTACTGTCAGGTCGATGAGCAGAAACACTATCAGGATGGATTTAATTAATATAAATTGGAATGATAAAGTGAAAATGAAATGCTAAGAGTTTTTTGGGGATGAATTTTAGTAGTGTAGGGGGGAGGGGAGATATAATCGGTGATTGTATTTTTACTAATAGTGAAATATAAAGACGTGCGGGGTTTTAATTCCCTGCACGTCTTGCTGTTAAAATTATCGTTTGCGTCGCTCAAGCATTTCCTGGCATTCTCTACACGTTGTTACTCCTGGGAGAGTGCGCCTCCGCTTTTCAGGAATTGGTCTGCCGCAGAACTGACAGTGATACAGGGAAGGCGTTGCTGCTGGTTTGAAACGGCTTTGTTCAATCATTTCCTCCAGACGTTGCTCATTGAATTCCTGGTCGCGATCAACTTCGTCAGGCATATCATGTCCTCCTGTCTGTCCTTCCCTGCTCGCAAAATGTGATTCGGTTACAGACAACAGTGAGTGAGGGGGGATTGGGCTCCGAGGCTAATTCTTCGGTGATCTGCATCATGATATTAAGTGCTTCATTAGCATCAGGGCTTTTTCCTTTTAACGCCTTCCATCGACACCATATTGTGGCATCCATGGTTTCATCAGGAAGAGGTGTGCGCCCATACGGTACAGATATGCCTTGTAATCTGCGGTTGAGACAGACATCGTTAGAAGTAAGACCGAAATAATGCTTTAGTAATGCTATAGATCCACCTAACCGGATCGCCCGATTAATTTGCTGATGATACTGGGTTTCAGTACGTACTCTTTCCAACCGTTTGCGTAAAATGTCATGGTGAATTTTTACCGCAATAAATGATACGGGAGAGTGGCAGATAGAAAATAATGAATCAAAGGGTAACTGACTGATTTCGTTGATTTCTTCAAGGGTAAATCCAAGTGTTTCAGCGTAAGATAAGTCACCTTCCTTCAATGCATATATTACATCCGTGAGTACGTAATAATTCAGCGAGGGAAACATAAGTTATCTCTCTTGTCTTAGCGGTTAGCTAATTTACGATTAATCCATTCGTCAATCTCCGACTCGAGCCAGGCTACGCTGGCTGGGCCGATTTTTATTGAAAGTGGGAAACGCTTGTCTTTCATATACAGATAGATTTGTGAACGTTTAAGACCTGTTTTTTGCTCGACTTGTCTGAGGCGTAATAATTGATGAGATGGCATTTGTTCCTCCAGGGGCTTATGGCATTGCTATCATAAAGGAACACAGAATGATGTTTAGATAAAGACCGTGAACCCGTATCACGAAAATATTGACTCGTAATACGGATCTGAGCGATATATACACTGAGGATGTACTACTTCACTGTAGTTTTATACGATAAAGGGGAGCCACGCTCCAGCGCCGTTTTTAGCGTATCACCGCTGAGATGATCGGTGATGCCATCAGCAATTGCCCATTCCTCAAATATAGACAAGAGTTTGTAAGGTTGTTTCACCAGAGGGCGTATAACCTCATTATGATGACAGGCTAACCAGAAAAGCCGGGATAAGGGCGTAGATATTCTCGTCGGAGATAACGTGGAGTTTTTGTCAATGGTTAGCTTTTCTATTAATCTCTCAATTTCAACACATTTGATAACGAAACAAGCATCTTGTGGCAAGTCATGCATTGGGAAGTAGCATGGAGCCGTATATTCCCGCTTTTCATTCCGCCAGGAAGACTCTTTGATTATAGAGGTGGCCTCATCCGATAAGTATTTTATCTTGCTCTGAATTTGTTCTTCCCATGATATTTTATTGAAAAGCAAAAATAGATCATTTGCATTCGTAACAGTAATGCCAAAATTAATGGCGTCAGGATTGTTAATAGGTGGTGATATTCTGAGTGAGTCTGCTAGATATCTTTGAATGATAATGTATTCAAATCCAAATAGGTTAGTATCAAAAATATTTCTGCGAGATGAAAAGTAATCACCTTCAGTAGATATGATAAGATTCCTATTATTTATGAAACACTGCTTATCAAGAAAGCAGAGTCTCTTTAGTTCTGAATTGTCCAAAATAGATATTTTTACCTTTTCTCCATTTTTAGCTATTTTTCGTAATATTACCGGAGACTGGAAGTAAATGGATAGATTGATTTGCCCATAAAGTGCACATCGATATATGGTACTTTCTGTAATTGAAGTGTCGAATGTCTCATTAATCACTTGCACAGCTTCGTGTATTGTTAACCAGTTTTTTGCCATAAGCTTGAGATTGCTATTCCAGGACATGAATAATTTTCCTTTATTTGTTTTTTTTGGTATTATCTGATGCTATATGTTAATTGATTGCTATCAATGTGGGGCATACTCCAGTGTTTATAGGCATGCGAGGTTCAGAAAAATAAATTATCTTATTGATGTTTCTTCTTTATAGCTTGTAAGTGGCTGTCACCAATGGTGCAAGGGAAAGGGTCTTTATCGGTATATATCATATCCGTTAATTTCAGCCATGCTCTGTTGTCCAGAGTCAGAATCCATCTAACTCTGGATACGTTTTCACCAGTGATAACTTATCCCTGTATCAAGTTTATCTGCACAGTCAATCCCGGCAGGGCTATTTCTGATGTTATTAAATTTATAATCTAAAAAGATCTGCATATTTTTGTTGAAGTAGTAGCTAAAGCCTATTTCTTCATAATCCAGTACTCGGGTTCGTTGGCCAGCGATTGTTTGCGTCAGGTGAGTGTAACCAATGCTGGGCTGAAATTTGTCGGTCAGCGTATATTTACCCAGGGCTTCATAGCTGAAGGCGTTGGTATTATTATTGTGAGGTTGGGGGTTGATGGCATCATTACTCTGCGTGAAAACAGTGGCCAGATAAAGTTTTTTGCTCTGGTACTTAAGCCCCTCTGCGAAAGTCCGAATGTTTTTTTTGTAACCGGCATTTTGTTGCTGTGAAAATGTGGTCTCGGAAGATGACGCAGCAAAAATTGCACTGAGCTTTGGCGTAAAGAACCAGGACAGGGAAGTACCAATACCATTGCCGTTCTGTTGTCTTAAGGCTCGATTTTCGTTGTTACTTTTGAACTGGTATTGCATCGCTAATTTCACAGTCTGTTGAAAGACCGATAATTTTTTGCGCCACGTCATAAGATTAAGGGCTCGGCCACGCATGAAGTTGTCAATGTAGTTATAGGACATTTCCCTGAATAAGGGAGAGCGGTCTGTTATTGAGGTAACGTCGTACAGTACCCCCCAGTTCCGGCCGATATCCAGGCTTCCCCAGTACGGGTTGTCTACACCCAGAAACGCGAGCCGGGTTGCATTTCTGCTGGCATCTGATGCACTAACCGTATATTCCCAGTGAGCGTAGGTTTGCCAGTTGTGGGTAAGGTCATGCTTTCCAATCAACCCAAAATAGAGATAGCTACGATCGCCATCATCTTTGATGTTATTACTGGTAAAACGTCTCGCAATGATAGTGCCATAAAAATCGAGACTTTTACCGTCTTGGTTCAGAACGTTGACCGCAAAAGAGTACGGTGAGAAGAGTAGTGTGATTGATATAAAATAATAGCGTAGGTCATGCAATGTCATGATAAACATCCCTAAAGATGGCTCAGCATCTGAATGGTGGTAGGGTGGACAACTTACCGAGACATATGCTCATTGCTTAAATCCAATAGAATGAGATTATTATCGTTATGCTGAAACGTTTTGTTTGTGGCTAAAATAACTGATGATGCCATTAGAAATGGCGGATGCAATTTTGTTGCGGAATGCCGTTGTGCCTAATAATTTCTCCTCCTGTGGGTTGGTGATAAAAGAGGTTTCAACCAGGACAGATGGAATATAGGGTGATTTAAGTACTGCAAAAGCTGCCTGTTCTGTATGGTTTGAATGCATATGGTGGACTGGAGAAATGTGGTGAACTATATGTGATCCCAGTAAAAGACTTTCCCTGATGGTTTCAGTCTGTTCAAGATCGAAGATGATTTTGTCGAGATACTTGTCCCTGTGAATGATTTGTTTTCCAGCAATATTATCAGCAGCATTCTCACTTTTGGATAGATACCTTGCCATAGCGCTGCTGGCTCCCCGTGTTGAAAGTGCAAAAACGGAAGCTCCATGGGCTGCAGGACTAGCGAAACCATCGGCGTGAATGGACATAAATAGATCGGCTTTGTGTGCATGAGCAATCTGTACGCGATCGTATAGTGGAATAAAAGTGTCATCCGATCGCGTCTGTAGTGCATTTATACCGTGACTATTGAGAATGGCTTTTATCTTAAAGGTAATATCCAGTACAACATGTTTTTCCAGAGAACCTTCACAACCCACTGCGCCAGAATCAATCCCCCCGTGTCCAGGATCTAGCATTATCGTAAATTTCCTGCGCCCATTTATTGGGAGGGAGGTATGCTTATGATTTAGCTGAGGTCGTATATGTGCGTATGTAAGCGGTATAGCCAGTGTATTGGTTGCGAGAGCCGCTAAACCAGTAAGAATCAGTTTTCGTCGGGTAATGTTGGTGTTCAATGCAGCCGCCTCATACAGATGAATTTGTTATGTTATAACGTTATGAATTATTTGAGGTCGAGGACTTGAATGTTATTTTTTGTTGCTTCGAGTTACTTAATATTAATCACTGGAAAAACAGGAGGCTCCCAATGTATTGATAAATTGGATTTTTAATACTATCACTGCCTCTTATCGCTTGAATCATGATGACATCAGGCGTCCAACAATGATCGCAATCTGCAAGAGTACTGCTGATTAGCTCTTGCCCCGTCGTGTTTACTTAAAATCCTGAATTATCAATCAGGACGATGGACTCCTGCTGGAAACATATTGATATAGATCTTTTCAAAAGATAATTATTCTCATTACTGTTGGTTATGTTATAACGTAACAACTAAAGGTGTGCCGAAATATAGAATGAGTCTATCCATTGTTCGATGACTTATTCTGGGGAGGAATTATGTCAACTGAACATATCAAAGAAGAAAAACTCAACATCGGTGCCGTGCTGGCTGTATCACTTAGTACAGTGATTGCGATGCTGGACAGCACTATCGCAAATGTTGCCTTACCTCTTATTGGCAAAGATTTTGCCGTCTCAGAAGCTGCATCTATCCTGATAATCAATGCTTACCAGTTTGCTGTGGTCGCTTCATTGCTGGTATTCGCTGCATTGGGAGGCAAAATAGGTAACAAACGTATTTTTATTCTTGGGGTGATTTTTTTTGCGCTTTCCTCGTTAGGATGTGCACTTTCTGAAACGCTGATGATGCTAACGGCTTTTCGCGTCATTCAGGGCTTTGGGGCTGCGGCCATTCTAAGTGTGAATGCGGTGTTGATTAAAGAGATCTATCCTGCTCGGCTGTTAGGTCGTGGATTGGGGATTAATGTAATGGTGGTGTCTGTTTCCGCAGCGGCGGGTCCGTCAATTGCTTCAGCTATTCTATCAGTTGCAAACTGGAACTGGTTGTTTTCTATTAATGTACCGATCGCTTGTATTTCATTGCTTCTCTGTATTGTATCGTTCAAACCGACACAACGTACCGAAAACCGGTTTGATAAAGCGGGTGCGTTGCTGGTTTTCCTGACGTTCGCTTCGTTTTCAACGATGATGCTGGGTTTGGCGAGGAACAACGTGTTAGACGTTATCCCAAGCTCGATTATTCTTGTCGTGCTGGCAATCACTTTGTATTTGAACCAAAAAAGAAAGGTTACTGATGCTTTGATCCCGGTTGCGATATTTCGCAACAGGACATTTTCTCTATCGTTATTAATGTCTTTGTTATCATATAGTACGCAGTTACTGGCATATGTCTCCTTACCATTTTATTTTCATAATGTATTAAACCGCAATGTCGTTGAAATAGGCATGCTGTTAACGGCATGGCCGCTGGCGACAATGTTGACCTCTCTGGTCGCGGGTGAACTAATCAAAAAGTACGAGCCCAACCTGGTAGCATTCACCGGACTATTACTACTTCTGATAGGTACTCTGTTAATGACATGGCTACCCGTACAACCCTCGAATATGCAGATCCTCTGGCGGATCGCTATCTGTGGTTTTGGTTTTGGACTATTCCAGTCCCCTAATAATTTTCTCATTATGACTTCGGTCCCACATGAAAATAGCGGTATTGCCAGCGGATTATTAGGCAGTTCACGTCTGATTGGGCAGATTATTGGTTCTGTGCTGGTGGCGTTTTTCTTTAATATGTTTGGGCGTAATGTAACGAATATTAGTCTTTTCGCCGGGGCATTGTTCTCATTTATGTCTCTGGCGGTGAGTTATCTCCGCTTTAAATCTTCATCTCATGACGTCGGTTTTTTAAAGAAGGTAATATGAATTAGTCAATAAAATAATCACGTGATGCTATTAAATTACAATTCATTTAAAACATTGAGGTGCTAAGTATGCTTAATGGAAAAATATTATTCTCATTATTCATATCATCGATGATATTATTATCAACGGCAAGCTATGCCAATAGTAGTGAGGTGAGTAAGACGATAAATGACCAAAGTATGAAAAATTCTGAAGAAATACCCATAAAATTCAACCGTATTATTATCACCGGAAATTGTCCCTTTGGTGTAATTATGGCAAGTGATTTGGCATATAAACATGTAGTGGGCGTTGGACCTTGGGCTTTTCTGCATTCAAACATGAAACTTCTCAAGGATATGAAGCCAGATATCGACCGTATCACTACTGACTTTATTAATAAAGACTATGTTGTAAATATGGAGTCCTTACTAAATTTACAACCAGATATTATTTACTATTATGGTAAAAGTCAGAATGATAATCTGGAGCGGGCAGGGATCCCCACTATTAATCTTGATGCTGGAGGTGACACTAAATTTGAGCCAGTAGTAACGCAGACTTATTGGGAAAACGAATTTAACCAGACCCTTGGTTTACCTCACAGTCACAAATTTTCGGATGCATGGAAGATAAGCCTCAATGAGGCAAAACCCTATGCCGAGAAGATCAAATCACAACATATTCGGGCATTGTATCTTGAGCAGAGTGATGGGAAAGAACTCAAGGTGAGTGGGCCGAAAACATATGGTGATACCTATCTTAAGATGGCGGGGATGGAAAACGTAGCAAGTGATCTGGTAGTAAAAGGGGATGCTGGCAGGTACATTAATGTTTCAATGGAGCAAATAATTCAGTGGGATCCCGATGTTGTATTTGTGGTCTTTGGTAGCGCGAAGGATATTCTCAATAATAAAAATCCCGGGCAAGACTGGCATAATGTAAAAGCATTTAAAGATGGGAAAATATTTTCTACACCCGTGGGGCTACATAATTGGGGAGGATTGTCTGCTGAGACTGCGCTATTACCATTGTTTATGATTAATAAATTTAACCCTGACTATATAACAGATGCAGAATTGAAAGTTGCAACACGGTTACACTATAAAAAAGTATTTGATTATGAAATTCCGGACGCGCTATTAACCGATGAGTTAAGACAGCGGTAATAAAATAATTCGGCGCATAGGTTTTAATTTTGAAAGGTTAGTTATGCAGGAAAGACAAAAATACCGCATGCTAATGTGGATTTCAATCGTATTGTTACTGATTGTGGCTATGATTTCTTTGTTCATAGGTCGCTATACATTATCTTTCCCCGAAATAATGACGGAGGTATTACATGATAATGGTCGCCGTTGTTTGAGCGCAGGATTCTCGGTTATATGCAATCTACGGTTGCCAAGGATTATTGCCGTCATGATGGTAGGGGCAGGGCTATCAGTAGCAGGCGTGACGTATCAAGCGGTGTTGCGAAATGCGCTGGCGAGCCCGGATGTGCTCGGTACATCTTCCGCCGCAGCGTTCGGCGCAGCACTTGGGATACTGCTAGGTTTTCCACTACAACTCAGCGCTTTTTCCTCTTTCTTCTTTGGCATTGTCAGCCTTTTATGCGTGATGGGACTTTGCCATTTCAAGAAAAACAATGGGGAGCTCACGACTATCCTGTCGGGCATCATAGTGGCTTCGGTGTTTATGTCTTTTGTATCAATCATTAAATATGTTGCCGATCCACAGGACGAACTCCCGGCTATCGTCTTCTGGCTTATGGGGAGTTTCGCTTCTCTGGTCAAAGAGCAGGTTTATGGACTCATCCCGCTATACATCATTTGTTATCTGGTTATCTACAAACTTCGATGGAAAATCAATGTGTTGTCTTTGGGAAATGATGAGGCCAAAATTGCTGGAATGAACCCACAATTGTTGAATGCAGTTTTGCTAATCACAGCCTCAATTTTGGTGGCAGCATCAGTCACCATCGCTGGCGTGGTGGGCTGGGTTGGTCTGGTTATCCCGCATCTGGTTAGAACGCTGGTCGGGTACAACCATAGCAAGCTGATCCCGGCTTCGGCTGTATGTGGTGCGTTGTTTTTATTGGTCATCGACAATATTGCCAGGACCCTGACTTACGCAGAGATCCCCATTGGAATACTTACTGCTCTGGTTGGTGCGCCTTTATTTGCTGTACTGTTCATCATGAGTAACCGATATGATCGAAGTGAATAATCTTACGTTCGCGTTCAAAAAGAGTAAAACTGCCTTTAACAATATCAGCTTCTCCATTGATGAAGGTGAGGTACTGTGCGTATTAGGACCGAATGGTGTTGGCAAAACAACATTGCTTAAAACGGTTACCGGTCTGTATCAACCGGTTAGTGGCTCATGTCATATTGGCCGAGTGGGAAACCGGAAAGCTCGTATGGCGTATGTCCCGCAGGCCAAACGTGTTCACTTTTCTTACAATGTACTCGATTTCATCTCCTTTGGGTGCCCATTACGGGGCGGAATGCTGGCATCTCCTGGGGCGAGGGATATCGAAAAAGCGGGGCAAATATTGTCGGAACTTGGTGCTTCATATCTTGCAACCAAAGATGTTAACCAGATCAGTGGTGGTGAGCTACAGATGTGTTATATCGCGAAGGCGCTGGTCTCAGAGCCGGACATCCTTGTGCTTGATGAACCTGAATCAAATCTTGATTTTAATAATCAGTCTCTCATTATCAATTGGTTGCACACGTTGTCGCGGGAGAAAAATGTTACTATTATCCTGAATACGCACTTCATCAATCATGCAAATAACATTGCAGATAAATGTCTGCTGATGGGCAAAGATAGTTACTGTTTTGGAACTACACAGAGTGTCTTACAAGAATCTCTCCTCGCCGATTATTTCCACGTCCCCGTTAAACGCTGTCATTTTGAACACAACGGAATACAGAAAGAATCATTTATTGTTGCATTGTGAAAGAGAACCAATGTCGAAGCGAAAATAAGAGTTGAGGGGTTTTTATTGCGAAAAAGTTTGAGGTAGGTAGAAATTTTGGTAGACATATAACTTGCGATTGAGCAATTGCCCAACTATATATATGCGATAAAATAGCTGTGCTCGACGCATGAAATAGCAGCTTCATGTTGTTATGAATAATGCTCAAGGTGTAACTATGATTAAAAAAATCGTTGAAGAATATCTTAATCAGATATACATAAAAAGATACTCAATTATTACCATTAATTCTCTTGATGAGGTTTCCATCATATCTAACATGCCTCATTGTTGGGAACGGGATTTTCTAAAAAGAGAGATGCATCTTCGAAGTAATATTGTGATGAAAGCTAGAGATAAAATAACTCCTTTCAAGTGGTCTTCTGTAAATAGTAATAATGAAGATATTAAGGTTTTATCCAATAAGTATAATATCCGCAACGGGGTGACTTTTGTTATAAAAATTAATCATGACGTGGTTATTTTTACAATGTACTATAATGAGGGTGATGAGAATTTCATAAGATGCTACTCTAGAAAGAAATATAAGATATTGTATGATGTTATGAGTCTTTTTGAAGCCCATTATGAACAAGCACCAAAATATGTATTCACTGTACGAGAAAAGGAAGTTATGAATTTGCTGAAGTTTGGGAAAACTTATATTGAAATAGCATTAATTCTAGGTGTCAGTGAAAGGACCGTCAGATTTCATATCAATAATATTCTCGATAAATTGAATGTGACATCAGTTCGTTATGCGATCTTTAAAGCGACTTCCGAAGGTTTGATCTGACAAGGTGTTCCTTGCCAGATCATCTATCAGTGACGATAGAATTCTGAAAGGCGTAATCTCAAGCCATCGGTATCTAGTCCATGAGCCCGCATGTGCTCTTCTGGTGTCCCAAATTGTCTGAGCTCCTTTAGTTTTACACCAATGGACAAGATTCTGTTTGGTATATCGGACAATGCCTCAGCTATAGCATGAGTTGTCGTTCCTTCAAGGTATGGTTCTACGATTGCGACATCAGGAACTGAAAGAGTATTCAGCAAAGTTACAGTGTCGAAAGGTGTGATCACAGGCGCATACAATACTGTTAAGTCTAGATTCTCTGTAGCTGCTAAGACATTTTCAGCAACTGGTCCCACTGCGATTACAGTGCCTATATGTCCTGTTTTCAGCACTATAAAACTGTTTTCACCAGACCAGTATGTACGCTGGTTTGTTTCAGTCGAAAGCCGGATGTAAAACAGACCAATATCATTTGCAGCCATACGAAGCGCGAATTCAGCTTCCTCGGCATTTCCTGGAATGATGATTTTCCAGTCTGCAAGTGTACTCAGCAGAGACACATCTGCCGGTGACTGATGCGTGCGCCCATCAACCGACAAATCATAAGAGGCTCCGGCGCTGACCAGCACCGCACCGATATTCTGATGATTCAGTGCAATTTTAATCTGCTCGAAGGGACGTTCTATCAGGAAACTAGCAAAGGTATGTACAAATGGGCGCATGCCTGACATCGCCAGACCACCTGCAATATCAATCATCAGTTGTTCCCTAATCCCGACATTGATAACCCTATGGGGAAAATCGCTTAGAACATTTGTGAATCTCTCTGCGGTAATATCAGCAAGTACCAACGCAATATTGTCATTTTCTCTTATCAAGTCTGACATGACTACAGCAAAACGCTGTCGCATTGCGTTTATTTCTGCAAATCGTTGATCCCAGGTTAGAACTGTTTTCATCTTATGCCCCTGAATTGTCTACGAGGTTTACCTGATTTTGTATCTACAGTGGCAATGATAGCGTGAGGCTTATGGGGATGTTCTCTTATAAACGCCTGGTACAGTTCCTCATGATCTCTGCCATTGACACAGGTGGCCTTCCAGCCCTCATTGGAAAAACGACGTGAGATCCCTCCCGGCCAACCCAAAGTGGATGAGTCATTGTCTATGACTACGACATTCAGCTCTGATAGCCCATGTCTGCCTGCAAAAGGAATCGCCTCAAAATTTGAACCTTCATCGAGTTCCGCATCCCCCATGAGAACCCAATGTTTTGGGCCTATAATTCCTCTGGCCCGCAGTGCTAAAGCTGAGCCAATAGCCATAGGTAGGCCGTGCCCTAAGGAACCGCTGGAAATTTCTACACAGTCTAGTTTTGTCCTGTCCGGGTGATACCCAAGTTTGCTGTTGTATTCACCGTAGGTTTCCAGTAATTCCTTAGAAATGAAACCTTTTAATGCCAGTACGGCATAAAAGGCCATCGGTCCATGGCCTTTAGATAAAAAGAAGCGATCCCTATACTCATCTTGTGTCTTATCGGGAGAACAATTAAGCACTTTGTCATACAACACCTGGATGACATCAAGCGTGGAGATAGAAGAAGGTTCATGTTTTTCATCTCCTGTCATCAAAGATAAATAATGATTCAGAAGTTCTCTATTGCTAAGCGCAGCTTCAGTATTTTTCATTAACATTTTCTCGCGATTTTATGAACATCGGAATTAAAGTAATGATTGCGCAGCTAATCAATACCACGTTCCATCCGTATAGGGTATACAGATAAGAAGATATAAATCCGCCAACTGCGCCCCCCGTAACGAAACTCGTCATATAGCAACTTGCGGCCCGAGCTTCGTTTCCATTACAGGCAAGAAATAGCCCTCGTTGGTTATTTATATGTATTAACTGAATAAGTGCATCAATTAATAATGCACCTATTACTGCAATTGCTAATAAACTTCTAAAGAATCCCATTATCACCAAAGATACCACAATTAAAAAATATAGTGCATTATCTTTATAGTTTATGCTTTTCAGAATTGCGGGGGAGAATAAGGCAGACGAGGCCCCTGCAACTCCTGTAAGGGAAAAAAATCCAATTTGGGATTGGCTAAGATGAAATACGGTTGATAAATAAATTGATACGTTGCTCCAGAATGCAGAAAATAAGAACATAATGAAAAACGCACTCAGACAATAATGCATAATAATAGTATTCTGTGATAAGCTGCTTATATTTAGATATAAAATATGGTTATAAGATTCTTGAACTTGATATTTTCTATTTTGTGGTTCGGAGTAATTGAAGAAAAGTAATAAACTTGACAGAAGCATCAGTATTGTCGCAATAGCATATATCGACTTCCAACCCCACATTTCACTCAATAAACTTGACAGGAAACGGGAGAAAAGAATTCCTGTTAATACACATGCCATTATTCGACCTATAATTCGTGTCCCGTCATTTTGTTTGCTCAACCCTGCCGTAATTAAAGGGATTGCGGATGTACCTATTCCAATTAAAAGTGCAGTGGTAGATAAAATATAATAGCTTTTTGTTATGGAAAATATCAATAGAGCAAGCGTCGAAACTGTGTACAGTAATGTGATTAACAGTTTTTTGTTATAGAAATCACCCAGCGGAATTATAAAGAATAATGATAATGCATTACCGATAAGAGAAAATGAATACAGCATGGATGCTTTTACATAAGGAATCATAAGTTCATTACTAATCATAGGGGCCAGTGGTTGAACGTAATACATATTGGCTGCGGTAAAGCCACATATTATTGGTATAATGTAATTTATCATTAAGCAATTTCGCTTTTCCATGCTGCACCTTATGTCATTTCCAATAATCTGCAGAGAGCAGATTATTGTCGGCCTCATATATGAGTTCTTCATTAATATCGGTGAATTTATTCACCATATACTTCACACCAGTAGCGACCATTTCTTCACGCTGGTAGTTATGTGGCATCGATGCAGGAACGCCGATAAACCCTGCTCCGAGTGACTTACATACTTCAGCGACCCTATTAATATCATCAATGAAAACAACCTCATCAAAATCCAGACCAAATATTTCTTTTATGATTTCATACATCCCGGGGCGGAAAGCATTAATGTCAATATATGGAATCTTTTTATCAAAGTAATTTTCATAGGATTTTAAATACGTGTCGAAGCTATATTCCTTATTTCTTCCCCCATAGCATGTAATGCGTGAACCTGTATTGTTCAGCAATGCCAATGTTGATTCGATACCCGGGAGGACTTCAACTGGGTGATCTTTCAAGTAATCCTCTCTTGTTTTGAAAAAATCCTTAATGACTTTTTCACCTGAATAGGGCAGTTTACAGGCTAGTGCGAGGTTATGGCCGGCAGTTGCTTGTGGTGAACCCCAGACGCTACGTTCGATCAGTGAGGAGTAATTCACACCAAGTGATTCAACAAAAATTTTAATTGCCGGGCTGTAGGTGTCATTCAGAACAACACCATCACTATCTATCGCAAATAATTTGATTTTTTTGAGGTTCATATCATTTCCCCTCTACTGTATTGGGAAAAAATAAGCGCAGAATTTTGCCCGCCAAACCCAAGGGATGTGCTGAGTATATTTTTAATACCTGCCCCCCGGATAATACCTGTTGCGATATTTACTTTTATTGCTTCATCAACATTTTGTAACCCGGCAACAGGCGGAATTTCATCATTTAGCATCGTGAGTACAGAAAAGACGGCTTCCATAGCTCCTGTTGCGGCGAGACTATGCCCGGTAACGCCTTTAGTTGATGTCACCCAAGGATAGTCTCCGAATATATTGGATATAACACATCCCTCAAGGGAGTCATTCAATGGCGTAGACGAACCATGTGCATTAATGCATTGAATATCGCTCGGAGTTAAAGAAGCATCTTCTAGAGCCTTATAAATTGATTGAGATAATCCGAAACCATCAGGTGAGGGCGATGTAATATGATGTGCATCATTTGCTGAACCATATCCGGATAACGTCGCATAGATCCTGGCTCCGCGAGCTAGCGCATTTTTCTCATTTTCTAATACCATGATCGCTGCCCCTTCAGAGATAACAAAGCCATCCCTTTCTTTATCAAACGGACGTGATGCTAGCGACAAGTTACTATTTTTCGAAAGTGCGCCTATTTTTGTGAAAGAGGACACAACCAATGATGTGATCGGTGCCTCGCTGCCTCCGGCAAGAACATTGTCGCATTGTCCGCTTTCAATAAGGCTTTTGGCTGTTCCAATTGCATCGGTACCGGATGAGCATGCTGTACCAATCAGGTATGTTGGACCATTAATACCGAGTTCAATTGCTATATTACCAATCGCCATACTTCCCATTGTAGACAAGAGATAGCGAGATCCAATAGTCCCGACGTCTTCCTGTATTGCTCTTTTGTTCAGTGCTTCTAGATAGGTTATACCTGCAAGCGAATTACCGAGTACGATACCTGTTTTCGGCCCTCTGTAAGCTTTGCCTAAACCTGCATCCTCGACAGCGCTACGCGCAGCATATAATGCATACTGAATAAAAGGGTCGCTCCGCCAGATCAATGATTTACTCATATGCTGATCGGGTATGAAATCCTGAATAGGGCATGACCATGAGACTTCAAGCCTTCTCAGGCGGGGATCAGGTTTTGCCATTCCCAGTCCCTGAAGCAGGGTCGAGTGGCATGCCTCTGGGGAATGGCCAGCGGAGGAGATAATTCCCATCCCTGTAACCACGACTTTACTTTTCATAATCATGCGCCTTTTAATTTTGCATGTTGTAATCCTCTGATCCTTTCCATAATACTTTGCAACGTATCTTTATTGACCAGAGCTAATTGGCCACTTTCAATATTAAAAGTTCTTTCGATTTCAATCTGAAATTCCACTATGCTTATAGAATCTAGCCCCATATCATCAAGAGTTCTGTCATCCTGAAGGTCTTTTTCAGAAACACCGAAGACATCTGTCAGTAAACTTCTTAATCTATTCATATTCACCTCTCAGTACTAAGCTAACGGTTGCCAATGTTTTTTTATTCTGGGTTATATCAATATCGAATGAATAGGTATTGTTTTGGAATGTAATCTTTTTGATTGAAACGATTGCAGGAATGAGTTTTTCCACATAGCACATGAAATGTGCTTCCATACTCACAAGAATAAATTGTTCGGTTTCTTCATGCATGTATATCGATAGGTAACAATAACATATTTGTTTTGCTGATTCAGTTATGTTCAAACCTGTGATGTGATCTTGCTCATGATCATTCAGCGATTTGTTATTTTCATCAATCTTTATTCTTGCATTGATATACGGTCCGTTATCATTCAAATCTGCCAGAATGACATTATCAAGTTTTGTGTAACAAACACATTTAGGCGATAGAGGGATTGCGATTGATGAATTTGTGGTTTCAACTGGTGTTTTGCGAATGAGTTTATAACAATGACTTGTTATATATCTTACACCTATTATTACGGTGCCTATGACTATGTCTTGTAATTTAAAAGAAAAATTAAACTCATTTTTTATTGTTTTAATTGTAATCGGGTACTTGGTGTGAATATCTGCTATAAGGTCTTCAGTAACTACGGCTTTAGATGGGTAACATGTTAGGGACCAGTTATTGAGCAAGAATTTATTACCTAACTTGATACCAAACTCAGTATGCGACAAATATGTTTCAACCTGTCTTGCACATTCCAGTAGAAATAAAGGGTTTATCCCATTTGCACAGGCGAGAAAGTCAGAGTAAAAGTGATGCTCAGGGACTAACTTAAAAGTAGCCTGGAAGCGATTATTGGAAAGGCGTGAGGTGTTTTTTAGGAATATCTCACTTTTGTTTTTCTTATGCGTATATAACTTAATATTTTCCATTTTTTCACAGAACCCTTAAAAACATCAAACTATTAAACACTTTTGAATATGAGATGAAACTGTCAGTTCTGACAGGGAGGGGTTTATCAATGAAGTTATAAAGCATGTTTAACATTAGAGGTTGGACTTTTGCACACTATCCTAACTACTGTTCTTCTTATTGCGTCAGTTCGTTACCGTCAACAAGCGGTGATGAAGTGCTCTGTTCGTACTACGGTCACTGCACCGGTTTTGCTGAAGACCGTTTTTTCCAGAAATTACAGGGATAGGGCGGACACCACACCGTTAGTCAATCCTGATTCGGAGCTTAGTAGTTCCGGATTGCACAAGCCATGTTGGTGCGACTCCTACCAGAATTCTAGTTGAGTCAGAAATGTGGGCAAGTGTACTAAAATTAAATTAATAATCTTTTATATTCTGCTAGTTCACTTTTATTTCTGTATAACGTCACTTTATTGGATCGTCAGCGTCAAGCTAATCGATAAATTTAATTCCAAAAATAGATGAGGATTGATATGTCACTTGGTGAAAAGATGAAAGTGTTTCGATTTAGCCATGCAGATTTCAGGGAGCACTACCTGCCAGTAAGTGGTGTACACTGTGTTTTTATGTGGCTTTAATGCTATTATTTTTTAAATAGGGATGTAGTGATGGAGTTACTAACTAAACGATTGATTCTAAATCCATTTAGATTAAGTGATGCTCCAGAGTTACAGCGACTGGTCTGTGATCCTAAACTCGCACAATGGACTCGTTGCTTTAGTTCTCCTTTTTCAATCGAGGAATCTGTCGACTGGTTGAACAAAACTATCCAGAAAACGAAGTTAGGTGAAAATGTTACGCTATCTATTCATTTGAAACATGGTGGTAATTTAATTGGTGCTGTTTCTTTTCAAAAAAAAGACATGCTAAAGGCAGAGGTTGGGTATTGGTTAGGTGTGCCATTTTGGCGTAAAGGATATTGTACAGAAGCTTTAGGTGCGCTTATCGATTTTTCATTTACAACACAAAATGTAACTCAGATAATTGCTAGGTGTGAAAAGGATAATATAGCGTCTCAGAAAGTTATGATTCGTTGTGGTATGCACTATGTCAATGAAAATCAGGGGGTTGCAAATATTAAAAACCGAGAAGTTAAAATCGTTACCTATGTGAGGTTTAGATGAAGAGATATATTCATGTGTTATATTTGACTCTTTGTGGTTATGGGGCAAAACAAGTTTATCGATGATGATTAATTACAGAAAACTAAGTCATGGTCTCCTTTTTTCTTCACAGAAAAAACTCTGCAGGTCTGTCGCTTGAAAATAGTTCGAATGTTAAATTAATTTTTTATCTCACTTTATTTTTGCCGATAAGCACGGGAGGCAAACTCTACAACTTTTCTTTTGAAACTAAAATGTTCAGCTATTGAGTGAGCCAGAGATTAAGAGATGTCTTATGGAAGGACCGTGCTCGAACTATTTTCGAAATATTTAGTTCAGCCCTGATTGATAATTTATTTCAGTTTGTCTTTTATGCAATCGACAAATGGCTTAACTGTTTGTTTTTGCAGGGTAGATAATTCAGTTGCATTTTTATCAGTGATGCCAACAAACCTATTTATTTCCTTCTTGTTAATAAAATCGTATTTTACAATAACATGATAATTATGATTATCTGGTATGAATTGTGAGTATGATGATAAATCATCATAGGCATAACATCCCACGGAATAAATTGCTGACAACAATGGGATAGTGTAGATGTAATTCTTCACGTGAGTTCCCCTCATGAAGTATATTTGTTAAGCATGGAGTGCACCGACAAAATAAATGTTAGCCTTCAGAGGAAACCTATGGTCACCTATTTTCCTCCTCTCCTGAAACTGGTGCGGCTAATTTATTGTTGAAAACATAATTTGTTCTGTCCGTTGCGGCAGATTTATGACTACTTATTGTTACAACATCAACGGAGGAAATGATAGCCCAAATATTTTTTGAACTTTACTAATATAGAACTGGGTCAAATCACATTAAATGAAGATACGTAGGCCAACCGCCGCCAGATGATCTGATACATTATATGACGCATCAGTGTTACCGCTTGCTTTCTCATAACCGTATTCAATATAGGTCACTGCGTTTTTCCCCAGCCAGTAATCGGTACCCAGCGTGGTGGACTGGAAGTGTTGACCGTCCATCGCATCACCGCCTTCGGTCCAGTCAAAGTTGGCATAGACGCTCCACTCAGGGGTAATTTTGAACTGTGAGGCATATTCCAGACCCAGAATCGTTTCTTGGTCGTTAGTCTGTTTGCTGGCACCGCTGGTTGCTGCCTGAACGTCATCAACTTTGTTGATATAGTAAGTCGCTTGCACGCCGTTATACCAGGTGAAACTATTAAAGCTGGTTGTGTACTTAGCGTTCATCCCCATCGAATAGGTATTACCGTTATAAGAAGGGCCGGTCACCGTTGTGACTGGAACAGTACCACCGTGTGGACCTATGGGCACATCCGTGGTTATGGTACCCTGATTTACAGAATAGTTGTTATAAGCTGCCGTACCGGAAAGTGAGAAACCATTATCGAAGCGATATTGTGCTGCTAACGCAGCGCCGCCGTGAACAGTCGCGGAACCATCGTGGTACGCATCATGCATATCCGGTCCGTTGCCGTAACCGCTGCCAAAGCCAATTTTATCGACATCGTCATTCCCTTGGCCCATTACACCCACCGTGAAGGCCTTGGTGTTGTAATAATAAATAACAGCCGAGTTAATAATATCGGTCGACATACCAGTGGTATCATGTTTGGCTTTGCCACCGTATGCATAGGTGGTATCAATTCCCAGCCCCCAGTCGGTTGGGGCATATTGCTTACCGAAAGTCACCACCCCATATTTATCATTACCTATCCCCGCATACGCCTGACGGGTATAAACATCGTTACCCTGATTATCAGTTGCGGAATCCAGACCGTGTATGCCAGTTTCATAATAACCTGCCGCGTAATAGCCTTTGTCATTAATATTGTGTCGTAGTGCGACACCCAGACGTGAGTCGTTGTTTTGTATATTATGTTCTACACTGTGCGCTGAATCGTCCTTTGCCATGAGACGTAAGGATCCCATAACTGAAATGGCTGTATCATCATTTTGATAAATCATATCCCCCTTCGTCTGTGTAGCGGTATATGCTGGAGCCGCATGATCCCCGCTACTCGCCTGTGCACAGGCAGGTGCGACTATCGCTGCAGTAATAAGTGGAGCAACAATAAATGGTTTAAGTCGTATGTATTTTACGTGCATAGAAACCCCATGATCATTGTTTAAGTTTATTTTTAGAGTGTTTTTTAAAGATGGAGAGTCTATTAAAAGCTTTTGAATATAAAATAAAACTGTCAGTTCTGACAGGAGTTTTCTTTATTTTTAATTAAATTATTAAGCATTTTTTCAGAGATGTGGATTTATTACACGGTATTAGCGAAACGGTTTTCCATGAAGTTTGGACAAAGTAAAAAGCCGCATCAGTCTGCACAGATGCGGCTTTGATGTGTCAGGACGATTGATTCATTAGGCTGGTTGAAGAGTCGCTCTTTCTCTCCCCAAAATATAGGGCGGTATATAGGTTTTGCGGCAAGTATCCAGATAATCCGACCACCACTGCATCATTGCCTTTCTTGCTTCCAGATGCTCTGCCCTGTGAATATATGCTTGGCGCACGGAGTTACGTTCCTGGTGACTCATTTGCCGTTCAACAGCATCCTGTGACCATATACTGGACTCCATAAGGGCGCTGCATGCCATTGTCCTGAAACCGTGACCGCAGATTTCCACTTTCGTGTCCCAGCCCATCAGGCGTAGTGCCTTGTTTACTGTATTTTCACACATCGGTTTATACGGGTTATGGTCCCCGGGGAACACGAGTGCATTATCTCCTGAGATATCTTTAATCTTTTTCAGGAGCGCGATCGATTGTTGTGAGAGGGGTACGATATGAGGCCTGCGCATTTTGGCACCACGACCAGAGTAACGCACGCCTTCAATAGCTTCGCGCGTGGCGGGTATTATCCAGACCTGATTTCCGAAATCAATTTCATGCCAGCGGGCAAAACGCAATTCACTCGAGCGAATGAATAGATGCAGTGTTAGCAGGATGGCAAGGCGGGTGAGTTCACGGCAATGCTGAAAACTCTCAATGCTCTCAAGCAATTCTGGAAGACGCTCCAGCGGTAGAGCGGGGTAGTGACGTTTTACTGGTGGAGCCGTCACTCCGTCCAGGTTTGCTGCCGGATTAGAATCGATTAATCCATGATGCACGGCGTAGCGCATGATATTCCGGAGGTGCTGGCGTGTACGGGATGCAACTTCCAGTAGACCCTTTTCCTCAATTCCTTTTAATAAAGTGATGAAGTGACGGGGTTTCAGTTCTGAAACTGACATCGTACCAATGACCGGGAATATATGATTATTCATGCTGGCGAGCAGACGGTCGGCGGTGTTCTGTGACCATTTTTTATTGCTCTTATGCCACGCCAGTGCCACGTTTTTAAACACTTTCTTTGGTATACGAGAACTGCGTTCAGCTGCTCGCTGCTCTGCTGGATTGATGTTCAGTACCAGCATTTTGCGAATAACTTCACGTTGACTACGGGCGTCTGAGAGGGAGATAACTGGGTAGGCTCCGAGTGCAATGCGGGATTCTTTGCCCTTAATACGGTACTTGAGATACCAGTGACGTGAACCGCTCGGTTTGACCAGGAGGTACAGACCGTGTGAATCGGAAATTTTAAAGGGTTTATTAGATGGCTTGAGACTGCGGATTTTGGTGTCAGTAAGAGACATATGGGGTCACTCCATAGTAAAACTAACCGGACCCCAGATTTGACCACCAATTTTTCCCGATGCGGAGGATAAAATCAAAATGCATCGGAAGAAGTTTTCACGCTAAGCTGTTGTATCAAAACCGGACAGGCATTAATGAAGCTGCACGAAAACGAGAATTTGGCTCCTCTGACTGGACTCGAACCAGTGACATACGGATTAACAGTCCGCCGTTCTACCGACTGAACTACAGAGGAATCGTGTGAACGAGGCGAATACTACTGTTCCTCGATATTTGTGTCAACACTAAATTTAACTTGCTGATTCAATTGGCTGAATTTAACTCAGCCTGTTGTTTTAGTGTACTGTCGATGGATTTTCATCCTGTTGGCTATTATCGCGTAACCGCTGGAGTGGGTCCTGGCGATAGAAGCCACAGAAACGCTGCCACAGCGCCGGGAAGCGCGGGGCGAAAAGCTCGGGGGCGCTGAAAAAATACTCAGAGAGCACCGCAAAACATTCAGCGGGGTCGGTTGCAGCATAAGCATCGATACTGGCCGCATTTTCGCCTACCAAATCAATCTCATCCTGAATGTTATTCATGGCGGCGTGCAGATCGTGCTCCCATCCCGCAACGTCACGCAGCGGAATAAACGGAACGCCGCTGGCGCGGTCACCGTTGCGAGTATCCAGTTTATGCGCCACTTCATGAATAATCAGGTTGAAGCCGGAGGCATCGAAGGAATCCTGAATGTCCAGCCAGTTCAGAACGATAGGACCCTGCTGCCAGCTTTGTCCGGACTGCACCACGCGCTGATTGTGAACCAGACCAATATCATCTTCCCATTCGTCATCGACGACAAACGGGGCAGGGTAGATCAGTATTTCATGAAAACCATCGAGCCACTCGAGACCAAGTTCCATAATGGGGAGGCAGAACAGGAGCGCAATGCGCGCTTCGGTTACGGGTTCAACGGCCAATCCCTGCAAGAACACCAGCCGTTTTTGTTGTAGAAAACGCTCGGCAAGCTGAACCAGCTTCACCTGTTCATCGGTAGATAACGTGGCTAACAGAGGTATCGCCAGGGCGTGCGCCCACGGCATATCTGTTTTCTCAGCGGTATCGCTTGCTTTCCAGGGCCATTTAATCATCGTTTTGCTCGCAAACTCGTCACTTGAACGCAATTGAAGAGACTGGGACTGTTAAAATGCCAAATAACCTGGCATGATGGCAACCATCAAAACGGAGAGATGCCGGAGCGGCTGAACGGACTAGTCTCGAAAACTAGAGTAGGGGCAACTCTACCGGGGGTTCAAATCCCCCTCTCTCCGCCAATTTCAACAAGTTACACCCCTCAGTCGCTATTGACTATTCCCTTATCAAAACGTTTGTAGAATATTTTCGTAACCCCCAACCGTCACTTCATTCTGTCTGCAATTGTGATATTGAACACAGGAATACTCCGTGTTTGTCGCATTTATGTCATAGAACCCGTGGTTATGTACATTTTCTCGGCAACAAGACTTTTCCCGCATTGTCGGCTTAACGCCTAAAAAAACATCAGCAACGACACAATCAACCGTAGCCAGAGCTTAAATCATGAGGGGAGGCAGGCCTGGGTGACTTATTGCTGTGTCCAAAATCGATTAGACTTTTTCACTAAATGCACGGCGGATTCTGGCCTGTACTGGTGGCCTGGACAGTGACGTATCGTTTATTTTTAAACAAGAATGTGGTTTTTTTATGTCCATTGGCATGAGTAAATACTGAGTTGCGAATTTTTTACGGAAACCTTGTTGCGCTCTATAATTATGTTGATTGTTAATGACCAGGTACTGCTATGCATATTTTACCGCCCATTCGTCCAGAGCAGAGTATTCAGCGTTTGACGGCGTTGCTTGAACCGATTGCCGAAAAAATCAAAGTGGTGCCACGTAAACGCATGACGTGGACGTATAAACATCAGCCGAAGCTGTATCTTTTTTTAGCTGGCGAACTCTCTATTTTACGTGCTTCTGATGGCTTATTGATTGTGACCGTCTACGATCCGCACCTGTTTGGGATTGCCGAAATGATCCAGCCGGTACGTGGGCATCTGCTGCGCGCAGAAACGGAATCAACCATACTGCGGGTGGATGCCAAAACGGCGATGGATACCTTTCGCCAGCATGGCGTAATGGAAGATGTCGTCTCCTTACTGTCGTACCATACGGCCTATCTTTTCTATCGCGATGCTTTAGTGGTGCAACAGAAAACCTACTCGGTTATCCGCAATCATTTACAGGAAATGAGCCAGTTGCCGGAAGAGACGAGAATGCGGGTTTCTATCCTTGATTACATCCAGGAACGCACCCATTTATCGCGCAGTAGCGTGCTGAATGTATTGTCGGCGTTAAAAAATGGACACTATATTGAATTCAAACGGGGCGGCTATCTGACTGAGTTGAATAAATTACCCGAGCATTTTTAACACCTGTCGTTTGTCCAAAAATAAATAATAAAACGATTATCAGCGATGATTTTATATCTTATTGTAAGCCCACTTTAATAGTATCACTCTCATTTATTTAATAACGGGTTGACAATAGGACTGTTATGAAGAAGACACTTATTACGCTAATTATCGCAAGCACCTTTACGGCCACTACCGCATTTGCAGCCGCAGATGCCGGGAGTTGGTACGCTGGTTCTAAATTTGGCTGGTCACATTATGGTGACACTAATTCCCAGCATGATGCTGATTTCGATCGTGATAATGTCGGCGGCGGAATTTTTACCGGATATCAAATTAATCCATGGCTGGCGGTTGAAGGCGGGTATGACTATTTAGGTAATATGGGCGCCAACGGGAATCACGGAGCATCTGGCTCGCAGATGAAAAGTCAGGGGCTACAGGTTTCATTGAAAGCCAGCTACGGTCTGAGCAACGACTGGGATCTGTATGGACGTGCTGGAGTCATGGGGTATCGCGCCGAATCGGATATTAAAGGCCATAACGACTTTGATACCGGTATTCGTCCGGTACTGGCGGTCGGTACGGAATATGCCTTTAATGAAAACTGGGCAGGGCGCCTGGAATATCAGTGGGTTAGTAATGTTGGTAATGAGAATCAGATTGGCGTCAGCAGCGACATCAGTTCTGTCATGGCCGGTATCAGCTACCGCTTTGGTCAATAACCCAAAATATTGTAAATGGCCCCCTCATGATAAATGAGGGGGCTTTTTTTATCCCTGGGTCAGCGGTTGAAGTGAAATATTTACGCGCTGCAAACCGGTGAAATTGTGTTCTTTCAAATAAAAATTGTTCACCATCCGCATTTGATCCAGCCTGGACAGCGACTGATAAACCTGATGGGCCTGACTGTGAATGTCGAATATTTCAGCGGTTTTGACATCTAACAAATATTCAGATTTTAAGTTCAGCGTAAGGTTGTCAATTATCTGCTTATTTTTCTGATGCAAAGAAGCCATTTCCGCAACGGGTACCGATGATTTTTCATTCTGTACTACGGGGATTCGTAATGAATCTATTTTGACCAGTTGGTCGGACGGTGAAGAGTTACAGGCGGTAAGTGTTGCCATAACCAGCGTCGAAAGAGCCAATTTGTACATAATTTTCCCTGATGAAGATAACAATAATTATGCCTATTATCTTTTTTGCCGGTGGTACGGCGAGGGCTAATTAATTTAAATTTAAATTATGGATTCTTGTGCCGCAGAGAAAATTTACGGTAGGGTTATGTTCTTTATGAAAATGAATCATTCAGGTCTGAGGGCATCGAGATTTTCCTCTTATAATATGGCTAGTGGGATATGACTGCGGCATGAAAAAGTTTGCCTGGCTATTCTGGACGGTAAGGCGTTGTGTTGGGATGCTTATCCGCGCGACGCGTATAGGAGCAGCGTCGTACGGACAAGTTGGTTTAGCAGCAGCGACGGGGTTATGCGCAGAGAACCGAGCTGCCACGAATCACCAATTCTACCGGTAGCAATGTACTTACCGGTGCTTCCCCGGCGAGCAGCAGGGCCAGCGCTTCGCGTCCCAATCTCTCTTTATCAACCGCAATGGTGGTTAACGCCGGCTGTGACCAGGCCGCCGTTTCAATATCATCGAACCCAACAATCGCAATATCCTCCGGAACCCGTAACCCGCGTTGAGTGCAGGCCTGCAATACCAGCAAGGCGGTGGCGTCGTTGTAGGCAAATATGGCATCTGGCGGTTGTGCAAGTTCAAGCAGTTCATTCACCGCCTGTAGCAACGAGCGTTCGGTGTCCAGTTGAGGAGTCGCGATGGCCTCATATTCCGGCGGCATGAGCAACCTGGCCTCATAGAGCGCCTTACGGTAGCCTTTTTCACGCTGATGGATGCTGTAATGAGAGAGGGTGCTGGCGAGAAAAGCAATACGCGTCCGGCCCTGTTCCAGCAAATGGCGAGTGGCCAGATAACCGCCCTGTAAGTTGTCCGGGTTAATGCACGGTAGACCGGGGGCCCACAGATCGATAAGCGCCATCGGTAGCTTGAGCTGTTCGAGGAGCGCCAGCAGTTCAGGCTCAAAGAAGCCCGCGCAGATAAGCGCATCGGGCTGATGCAGCATCACCTGGTCGGCAACCACATCGCCGGGGCCGATAGATAAAAAGCTCAGTGCGATGCCCTGCTCGCGGCAGGATGATTCGAGACCTAAAAACAGCGGCGAGTAGAATGGCATTGCGCGGCTGATATTATGCTGACGATGCAGCAAGAAGAGCACGCGTTTGATTTTATCGCTGCGCAACCGGGAGAAGTCATATCCTTGCTGCTCGGCGACGGCAATGATGCGCAGGCGGGTCTCTTCCCGCAGGCCCGGTTGGCCCTTGAGGGCACGAGACACCGCACCGGGCGATACGCCGCAGGCTGCGGCGATATCTCTGATTCGGACTGCTTTAGTCATTTATTTCCCCGGACTACGATTAACGCTGGGCACCAAGCCAGGCTGCGCCACGCACACCGCTGCTGTCGCCGTGACGAGCCTGAACGACGGGAGTACAGCACTGTTTACCAAACACATACTGCGCAATACGCTCCTGCAGATCAGGATACAGCTGTTCAATGTTTGATACGCCGCCACCCAACACGATGACATCAGGATCGAGCATGTTAACCACGCCTGCCAGCGCGCGCGCCAGCTGATCCCGATAAAGATCCCACATCTGCGCTGCCTGTGGATTACCTACATTCAGCTGCTCAATAATGCGCGGAACCCTAACATGTTCACTAAATTTCTGGAAATACTGCCGCTCCAGCCCGCTGCCGGAGATAAAGCTTTCAATGCAGTTCATCTGACCGCAGTAGCACTGCGCCGACGCGCCGTCTAGATCCACCCGGTAGTGGGGGAGGGCATTGTGCCCCCATTCACCGGCACAGGCGTTGGGGCCAGTAATCAGCCGATTACTCACGCACAGTCCGCCGCCGCATCCGGTGCCGAGGATCACGCCAAAAACGACACCATAGCCTTTACCGCCGCCGTCGATTGCCTCGGAGAGGGTAAAGCAGTTGGCATCATTGGTCACTGGAATCGGCATAGCAAAGTGCTGTTCAAGCTGTTGTACAAAGGGCTGTTGGTTGAGAACCAGAATATTGGAGTTCTTGATAAGCCCATCTCTGCCGGCGGCTCCGGGGATCCCAAGACCAATGGTGAGATCGTGCGTCGTGGCTTCTCTGGCGTGGGTAATGGCATCAATAACGGCCTGAAAAAACAAATCATACCGCTGTTTTGGTGTGGTATAGCGCTGGCGATAAACGGTCTCTCCGTCATCGTTGAGTACGACGGCTTCAATTTTAGTACCGCCAATATCGAGGCCTAATTGCATGGTTGTCTCCCGGTTAACAGTTCTATCCTGAGAGCAGCTTATGCCTTTTGTTTACTATACATATGAGTTGAGATCGGAAAGTGTGATGAAAATAGCGATAATTGATGGCTATTTAGCGTGGAAAGGCGGGGTAACTGTTTAGTAAATTATTAACGGTTTCTCTCGTCGGAGAAAGAAACCGTTAACAGGGAACAATTAGAAGCGGTAGCCGACGCCAATGTTGAAGCCGTTAATGCTGTAGTTGTCGTCCAGATCGGCGGTTGTCCCTTCGTAACCGACGTTGACGGTCAGGTTCTCGATTGGGTTGATGATGATGCCTGCGCCGTAGGCGAAAGAAGTCGATTTATAGGATTCGCTCGCACGCATAATGTCGTTAGTACCCGCGTTGAGCCATTTCACATCCGCATCGGCCTTGGTGCGCGCAGCGCCACCCAGTGCATATAGCGAAACATAGTCGTTAATGCGATAGGCAGGGCCTGCCATCAGTGAGTAGTATTTGACGTCGATATTGGTATTAACCGCATCGGAATCAACAAAATAATTACGGTCTTCGCTACCGCTCATATAGGTGAATGAACCTACTACGCTTAATGGAGAATCAAATTCATAGCGATATTGTAGGTTTACGCCGCGAATATTTTTAAAGTCCTGAACTTTGCTTTGCGCATAACCTATGGAAACGCTCTGATTATCTGCAAACGCCATTCCACTTGTTAAACCTGCAATGACTAAAACTGCCAGGGATAGCTTTTTCACTTTTAATAACCTTTATAAATCATTTTGTTAGAGTTGTTGTGACCAGAGAACTACAAGAGGGAGTATATCGGCATTATAATTCACGATGAACTACCTGAATTTATGGGGAGGAGTGGGTGAGTATTATTAAAAAGAAAACGATGATGCTCGGAATAATCTGATTCAAACAATGGTGGAATATATTTTTTAAAAAATGGCCCTGCTAGTCCAGGGCCATTGTGTTTATTTGAAGTGGTAGCTCATACCTGCCTGTACGCTGGCATCGTTATCGACATCGCCGGTACCGAAGTACACGCCGGTGTTAAGGGAAAAATCTTTGCCGATGTTGGTATTAATACCCGCACCGAAGATCCCCATCTTCGTATCGTGGCCGTTGGTGTTGTGATAATCAGCCGCTTTAATATCGGTATTATCACTAAACTCGGTCTGATAACGTGCATCCAGCCATGGATACAGCTCAACGTCTTTATTCAGATCGGCCAGTTTGGTGGTGATGCGCATCCCCACGCCGGCGTTGTACTCTGAAACCTGGCTATCGCCAAAGGTAATCTCCTGGTCAGAGAAGCCGTTTTCCTGCGCCTTATCCCAGCCAATGGTCGCATAGGGTTGAAGCACGGTTTCTGCTGGCAGCAGGACGTTAACACCAACGCGACCCTGAGTGGTGTACAGATTGCCATCAGAAGAACCATCCAGTGCCTGCGACATCCCCGTGGTACTGTTGCTAACGTTGTTGGCCGTGGTGGAGTAGCGCATATCTCCATAGCTGAAGCTACCGTCGACGAACATCCCCCACAGATTGTTGTGTAAGGACTGCTGCCAGCCGCCGTAAACGCTGTAGTAGTTGCCGTATACGCTGTCGCTAAAGTTGTTGCTGCCGCCGTTAGTGCTGCGATCGCGGCTGCGAGTCCAGCCCAGCGCGATACCGCCGGTCAGGCTATCGCCGTTATTCAAATGTGATGTCCAGTCAACGCCGCCCTGAACCCCTTGAGTGACATCTTTGTAATCGACGTCCTCGCTATAGTCACCGTTCTGGTAGAGGAAATCGCCCCACAACTGTGCGCCGTCTACGCCGTGACCGAGCAGGTTTTGCAGATGTACCTGAGTTAAGCGGTTCGCCAGATCGTCGGTGATCATGCGGCCTGCTTGTTTTGCCGCATCCAGACCGGCAATCATGCCTTGTACATCGCTGGCAAGATCGCGGCGGGAGCTACTGAAAAGCACGCTGGAGGTGGTTACGCCGGACGCCTGCAGGTTATCCGCAGTTGCTTGTTCCTGTACGCTCAGACTGTCATCGTAGTTGTAGGCGCCATTACGGCTTTCGACCTGCTGGGAGCCGTTGCTGAATTCGACGGAGACCGCGTCAGAGGGCGTATCATCCGTGGTGGTGAAGGAGGCGACTTCAACATCTTGCTGGTTGGCGGTGCTGAGTGCCGTGTTGGTGACGACTAATGTGTTACCGGCATCGGCGTTTACGACTCCCAGGTGTGCCTGGCTGTCGCTGGACATATTGACCTGAACGTCGCTGCCGGTGGTATATTTCACGTCCAGCGTTGAATTATCGTCGACGTTTAAGGTTGTACCATCATCAATGGTATTGACGTCAACGTTGTTGTTACCCGCCATATTGATGGTATCGAAGTTGTTGATGCTGCCATCAATGGAACTACCGCTATCCAGCGACAGCGAGTTGGTGCCAGCGCCGCCATCAACATTCCCCGTAACCTCTGAGTTATTGGCCAGCGTCAGGTTATCATCGCCCGCGCCGGTGGTAATGCTGCCGTCTACGGTAGCATTGCTCAGTACGATTGCGGTATTACCTTCATTGGTGGCATCAATATCTCCCGTTACGGTGCTATCACTCAATGACACCGTGGCGGCACTGTGGTCTGCGAGAATAATATCGCCGGTGAGGGTGGTGTTGTCATTAAGGCTCAGACTGGCGGTAGACGATGCGGTAGTCCCGTCACCCACCATTGCAATATCGCCGGTGATAGCGCTGTTGCTTAGCGCGATAGATGAGGACTGGGTCCCATAGGCAGCCATGGCGATGATTTTGCCGTCAAGCAGAGCGTTAATATCGGCTGCATTATCGTTAGTGGCGTAGCTGTCTTCGAACTTGCTCAGTAAAGTGCTATCACCCGCTTCGCCGATGATGGTGCTATCGGTTACTGCAATACTGTTATTGCCCGCCGCGCTCGTCGTATAAATAGCTCCGTTAACGGTGCTGTTACCGGAAATAGAGATATTATTATCGCCGCCGGTCTCTGCGTAGATAGCACCATTTAAGGTGCTATTATTTTCGATGGCGATTTTGTTTGTGCCAATGTTCGCACCGGAGTCGATATATATGGTAGCGCCGTCCATATAGGATTTATTGCCAGCCGTGCCCTCATAACCATAAGCGGAGGCGTCGTCTTCACCATTAAGCGTAGAGTGATTCACCACGAAGTTAATATTTGTGGCGTCACCTTCATCTTTTTTACCGCCTTCAATCATGTCGGTGGTGGCGTCATTGAGGGTCACGTTCTTGGTGCCGATTAACCCCGCCTGAATATACGTCCCGGACATGTCGGTGCCGTTTACCGTTAAGGATTGCGTGTTCCCCGCAGTCTGATCCCAAAGATAAAGGGCATTGCTATTCTGCGCATCACTCATAATCGCAGAGCCGTTGTCATTAACGAACATGACGACCGATTGGTTATCTGGGCCGGGACTGGTGGTGGTTTGAAAACCGCAAGTTGCTGTGGACGTGCTGGTGCAAGGGTCCGTTTGAGAGGCTAGCGCACTGCCTGAAATAGCCGTGAAAGACAGAAGAATGCACTGTGAAAGCAGTGTCAATCGAGCTGTATGGCGCATCGTGAAAATCCTTAATAAATTATTCTGAGGAATGACCGCGCTCATACTATTGGAAATAAGGAAATCCTTAATTCAATAAGTGTAATGTGATTTTAACTCTATTTTTTGAATTAAATCACGAACTGGCTATGGACAATAAAATAGGTAGGTAGGGAATGATCATTGCGATGAATGTTAACGATCATTAAGTGAACAATAATTGAATGTTTAAAGCGGATTGATCTTTCTGGCAAATTACCAGATGTATTTACTGTCCAAAATTGGAATATTCTTATGAAATATATGATTTCGTTCAGAGATTAATTGAAGTTATTGGTCATGATTTTTTACATAGGGAGAGGGTAAAAAAGCCAGCATAAATGCTATGCTGGCTTATAAATTATTATTGCAGACCCATTGCTAGCTTAGCGCTTAGTACAACCCGCACACTGCGTATTCTGAATCTGCTGGAAGAAATCGTTGCCTTTATCATCTACCAGCACAAATGCCGGGAAGTTTTCGACTTCGATTTTCCAGATAGCTTCCATCCCCAGTTCTGGGTAGGCCACGCATTCCAGACTCTTAATACTGGATTGTGCCAGTACCGCCGCCGGGCCGCCGATGCTGCCGAGGTAGAATCCACCGTGCTTATGGCATGCGTCGGTGACTTGCTGGCTGCGGTTGCCTTTGGCCAGCATCACCATGCTTGCGCCGTGCGACTGGAGCAAATCAACGTATGAGTCCATACGGCCTGCGGTGGTTGGGCCTAATGAACCTGAGGCGTAACCTTCAGGTGTTTTGGCCGGTCCCGCATAATAGATCGGATGATCTTTGACGTACTGCGGTAATTCCTCACCGTTATCGATGAGTTCTTTAAGCTTGGCGTGGGCAATATCGCGGGCAACAATAATCGTACCGTTCAGCGACAGGCGGGTTGAAACCGGATGCGCCGAAAGCTGAGCTAAAATATCGCTCATTGGCTGGTTAAGGTTGATGCTGACCGCATTCCCTTCGCCTTGCTGACGCAGTTCTTGTGGAATGTACTGCGCTGGGTTGTGTTCGAGCTTCTCGATCCAAATACCGTCGCGGTTAATTTTGGCCTTGATATTACGGTCAGCGGAGCAGGAAACCCCCATGCCGATTGGGCAAGACGCGCCGTGGCGCGGCAGACGAATGACGCGAATATCGTGGGCAAAGTACTTCCCGCCAAACTGTGCGCCGAGGCCAAGATTTTGCGCCTCGGTCATCAGTTCTTGTTCCAGATTCACGTCACGGAATGCCTGACCGTGCTCGTTACCTTCCGTTGGCAGACCATCGTAGTAACGGGTCGAGGCCAATTTCACTGTTTTCAGTGTCACTTCCGCTGAGGTGCCGCCGATAACAAAAGCAATGTGATACGGAGGGCAGGCTGCGGTGCCGAGCGTGCGCATTTTTTCGACCAGATAGTTTTTCAATTTGGCCGGGGTGATCAGCGCTTTGGTTTCCTGATACAGATAGGTTTTGTTGGCCGAACCGCCGCCTTTGGCGATGCACAGGAATTTGTATTCGTCGCCGTCCACGCTATACAGGTCGATCTGCGCTGGCAGGTTGGTGCCGGTGTTGACCTCTTTATACATATCCAGCGCGGCATTCTGCGAGTAGCGCAGGTTGTCGGAGATATAGGTGTTGTAGACCCCTTGAGACAGTGCAGCTTCATCGCCGCCGCCGGTCCAGACTCGCTGGCCTTTTTTACCCATGATAATTGCGGTGCCGGTATCCTGGCAGGTTGGCAGAATGCCCTTGGCGGCAATCTCTGAGTTACGCAGGAACTGCAGCGCGACGTATTTATCATTTTCGCTGGCTTCCGGGTCGGTGAGGATCGCGGCAACCTGTTTCTGGTGGGAAGGACGCAGCATAAAGGCCGCATCGTGGAACGCCTGTTGAGCGAGCAGGGTGAGTGCTTCAGGTTCCACTTTCAAAACATCCTGACCGTCAAACTGCGCCACGCTGACGTGCTCACGGCTCAGCAGATAATATTCGGTATCATCATGGGCCAGTGGGAAGGGGTTCTGGTAGAAAAAGGGTTTATTCGACATAGCTCTTCACTCCATAAAAATAAAACCGCCGGAAGTTACCCTCCGACGGTTATGAATCAGAACATCATGGACATCCACGGGTAGCCGATAAATATCAGGACCGCCAGGAAGATGCCGCCAAAGATGGTGCCAAGGCGCCAGTAATCTTTGGTTGGCAGATAGCCACTGCCGTAGTAAATCGGGCTTGGGCCGGTACCGTACGGGGTGATGATCCCCATGATACCCAGCGAAGTCACCATCAACAGCACGAAGACGTTCATGTTCATGCCCGGAATGGTAGAGGCGATGGTCAGCATCGCTGGCAGCAGCGCGGTGGTGTGCGCGGTGGTGCTGGCAAACAGATAGTGCAGCAGATAGAACGCCAGTAGCAGTACGATAGTCGCCACGCCCGGAGAGATACCGCTCATCAGCAGTCCGCCTTCTTTACCCAGCCAGCCGATAAAGCCGGTAGAGGAGAGGCCGTCGGCCAGTGCAACCAGGGTGGCAAACCACACGAAGGTGTTCCATGCCGCTTTGTTGCCGGTGATGTCGTTCCATTCCAGTACGCCGGTCCACAGCATCAGGCCGATTATCAGCAGTGCGGCCATTGCTGGTTCAATCCAGGCGGCAGCGAAGATCCACATCATCAGCGCGCAGCAGACGAAGATCAGCAGCAGGATTTCGTTACGCGACAGTTTGCCCAGTTTTTCCAGTTCACGCGCGGCCCACAGCGGCACTTCGTCGTTCACTTTCACTTCCGGTGGATATAACCAGTAAGCCAGCAGCGGCATAGCAAGAATCAACAGCACACCCATTGGCAGGAAGGCGATAAACCAGGTGCCCCAGGAGATGTTGAGGCCAACGATGCTTTTCACCAGCGCCAGCGCCAGCAGGTTAGGGGCGAGGGCGGAGAGGAACATTGAGCTGGTGATACAGGCGGCGGTAATGGCCACCCACATCAGATATGAACCAATTTTACGTGCGCTAGGATCGTTCGGTTTTGAACCGTACAGCGGCGGCAGGTTGGCAATGATTGGGTAGATAGTCCCGCCGCTACGCGCGGTGTTGGACGGCGTGAACGGTGCCAGCAGCAGGTCGGCGAGGGTAATCGCGTAACCCAGCGTCAGGCTGCGACGGCCCAGATATTTCACCAGGATTAAGGCCAGGCGGCGGCCAAAACGAGTTTTGTCATAACCGGCGGCAAACATAAAGGCGCCGAAGATTAGCCAGACGGTGGAGTTACCGAAGCCGCTGACCGCCCATTTAAAGGAAGCACCCGCCAGCTTGAATTTTTCATCAGCCAGTTGTTCAGGGCTGAACAGCACCCATTGGCTGCACAGGGCAATGGCGATAACGCCGGTCAGACCGATAACGGCGCCAGGCAAAGGTTCGAAAATGAGACCGACAATGACGCCGACAAAGATGGCGAAGTAGTGCCATGCGTAAGGAGGAAGCCCGTCAGGTACCGGAACAAAAAGTAACAGCACGGCAACGATAACGGGCAGTGCCATCATGAGAAGGCGGTTTTTCTTACCATCCTTCGGTTTGCTCACCGGAGTCGGCGAGTGCGATGTCGCAGATTTCTCGTTCATATTACGCTTCTATAAGTAGTTAATAATTCGGTTTGCTAAAATCGCCGCTCTGCTTTTTTTAGTTTTTTTACTTTATTTAGATTTCAAAAGTGAAGCTGGCAATTTTTTGTAAAAGCTATCAGCGCTATTTTATTTAGCGCTAATTAGAAAAAATCTTATATTCATATAATGCGCTTTTAGAAGCCAATGCAATTGATCACGATCAAAAAAATTCAGATGTGGTGTTATTTTTAAACATAGCCGATTAACCCTATTGGATTATGGGGTTATTATGAGTCATAAGTTTATTAAATGGTCTATTTTGCGCCTTTTTATAACGATGTTTTTATATTTAACGCATTGATTGTATTAAATTTAATTTTTTACTTTAACTGGTTTTACCACTTGAGATAAGGTTGCAAATAGATTGCTTTATATTAAATAATTGTGAATAAAGATAAGTTAATTAATAACGCTATGGAGGTATGAGTGTTATTAATGGGATTAAATAGTTTTATAACTAACGTAATGACTTTGGTAACTAAAAAAATCGATATATTAATAGCATGATATCGGCATAACAAATAACTCAAACGCAGCCCGATCCCGAATTCTTAAATTTAATTTTTAAAGTTTGGAGTAACTATTATGAAAACTGATCATCGCGTATTCAGCTCCTTCACATTACCCAATGGCACCGAGCTCAAAAACCGTTTGTTTATGGCGCCAATGACGACATGTGCGGGTTATTACGACGGTTCCGTCAGCAGCGAGCTGGTGGAGTACTACCGTGCGCGTGCCGGGAGCATCGGCACTATCATCGTTGAATGTTGCTTTGTTGATGATTTAGGTCTGGCATTCCCGGGCGCACTGGGTATCGACAGCGATGATAAAATCGCCGGTCTGGCGAAAATCGCCGACGCCATTAAATCCAAAGGTTCAAAAGCGCTGCTGCAGATTTACCATGGCGGCCGCATGGTCGATCCTAAACTTATCGGTGGCCGTACACCGGTTGGGCCAAGCGCCGTTGCCGCGCCGCGTGATGGCGCAGCTACGCCAGCCGCGCTTACTGCTCAGGAAGTGGAAGGTATGGTCGGCAAGTTTGGCGACGCCGTCCGTCGTGCCATTCAAGCGGGCTTTGACGGTGTGGAAATCCACGGCGCAAATACCTATCTAATCCAACAGTTTTACTCCCCGAACTCAAATCAGCGTGATGACGAGTGGGGCGGCAGCCGCGACAACCGCGCGAAATTCCCATTAGCGGTACTGGAAATCACCCACAAAATGGTACGCCAGTACGCGGATGATGCCTTCATTATCGGCTATCGTTTCTCGCCGGAAGAGATGGAAGTCCCGGGCATCCGCTTTGACGACACGCTGTATCTGCTGGAAAAACTGGCTGCACGCGGGCTGGACTATCTGCACTTCTCCGTCGGCGCAACGCTGCGTCCATCGATCGTTGAAACGACCGATCCTACTCCACTGATTGAAAAATATGTGGCGATGCGTTCTGAAACGCTTGCGCAGGTGCCGGTGATGGGCGTGGGCGGCGTGGTGAATGAAAGCGATGTCGATACCGCCATGGCACATGGCTACGACCTGGTTGCCGTTGGTCGCGCCTGTATTGCTTATCCTGACTGGGCCGAGCGTATTGCCGACGATCAAACGCTGGACCTGTTTATCGACAGTACCCAACGTGAAGCGCTGAATATCCCCGAACCACTGTGGCGCTTCTCGCTGGTGGAAGCGATGATTCGCGACATGAGCATGACCGTGTCGAAATTTAAGCCGGGCGTGTTTATCGAGAAGGTACAGGACGAAGCGGGCGAGCTGGTCATTAACGTTAGTCTCGAAACCGACCGTATTGCCGATATTGAACTGACCGGCGGTGTCGATCAGGACGTCGAGTTTGTCACCAGCTTCGAAGAGATTCGTTCACGTATTCTTGATGCTAACACCCCGCACGTTGATGCCATTTCCGGGGCGACCAGCCAGAGTGAAGCGGTGAAAAAAGCCGTCTCGAAAGCAATGGTTAAATCCAGCAAAGCGCTGCAGGCAGAAGAGGGTAGCGAAGCGTCAGCTCCTCAGGCCTATGACGTGGTGGTGGTGGGCAGCGGTGGTGCCGGTCTGGCGGCCGCAATTCAGGCGCACGACGACGGTGCTCGTGTATTGATCGTTGAAAAAATGCCGACCATCGGCGGTAACACGATTAAAGCCTCTGCCGGGATGAATGCTGCTGAAACGCGCTTCCAGCGGGTAAAAGGTATTCAGGACAGCAAAGAGCTGTTTTATGCCGAAACGCTCAAAGGTGGCCACAACAAAAACAACCCAGCGCTGCTGCGTCGTTTTGTGGAAACTGCACCGCAGGCCATCGAATGGCTGGCTGACCGCGGCATTATGCTCAACGACATTACCACCACCGGTGGGATGAGTATTGACCGTACGCACCGTCCAAAAGATGGTTCTGCGGTGGGCGGCTACCTGATTAGCGGTCTCGTGCGTAACGTCACAAAACGTCAGATTGATGTCATGCTCGACACCTCCGTGGTCGATATTGTGATGGAGGGTGGCGAAGTTTCCGCCGTTCGTCTGCTGACCGATGAGCAAGAGACCCTGACCGTTCAGACTCGCAGCATCATCGTGGCAACCGGTGGCTTTAGTGCCAACAGTGAGATGGTAGTGAAATATCGCCCAGACCTCGCTGGCTTTGTCACCACCAACCACAAAGGCGCTACCGGCGGCGGTATCGCACTGTTGGAGCGTATCGGTGCGGGCACGGTGGATATGGGCGAAATTCAGATTCACCCGACGGTAGAGCAGAAAACATCTTATCTGGTGTCCGAATCTATTCGCGGCGGCGGGGCGATTCTGGTGAGCCAGAGCGGTAAGCGCTTCTTCAATGAAATGGATACCCGCGACAAAGTGTCGGCGGCGATCATTGCTCTGCCGGAGCACTATGCTTACATCGTGTTTGATGAACATGTACGCACTAAAAACAAAGCGGCAGATGAATACATTGCAAAAGGTCTGGTGACTAGCGCCAGCACGCCGAGTGAGCTGGCCGCGAAGTTGGGCCTGGATGAATCAGCCTTCCTGGCGACGCTTGCCCGTTACAATGAGGCGGTGGAAAAACAGGACGATACAGAATTTGGTCGTAAAACCGCGCTGCGCGCACCGCTTAATGAAGGCCCGTACCACGCCATTCAGATTGCGCCAGGCGTTCACCATACGATGGGGGGCGTGACGATCAATACTGAAACTTGTGTTCTCAACGCGCAGAAACAGGCGATCCCTGGAGTCTACGCGGCGGGTGAAGTCGTTGGGGGGATCCACGGTGGAAACCGCATTGGCGGGAATGCCGTGGCAGATATCATTATCTTTGGTACGCTTGCCGGTCATCAGGCTGCGCAGCGTGCACAGCAGACACCCTGGGCCATGCTTGAATCAGCATAATTAAGCCCCGTAACCCGGCTTCGTTCGCGATGCCGGGTTATTACCATCAATCGAAAGGGGAATTGAATGTCAGACACTACCAGGGTTTACAGTTATTCCGCCGTCCTGATGGGCTCCCCCATCCTGCTCAAGCTTTTTTCCCACGACGAAGCGCTCGCCGCTCGCGTTTTCCGCCTTATCAAACAGTATGAAGACCTGCTCACCGTTAACCGCGCCCAGTCGCAGGTTATGGATATCAACCATGCCGCAGGCCAACATCCGGTCAGCGTCAGCGGCCCGGTTTACGCCTTAATCAAATGCGCGAAAGCGGCGAGTATGCTACCCGATAGCGCTTTTAACCTGGCTATCGGCCCATTGGTTAAGCGCTGGCGTATTGGCTTTCGCGGCGATACCGTGCCTCCCATGGAGGATATTGTCCGTCTGCTGGCGTTGACTAACCCAGAACAGGTTTTGCTTAACGACGCTGAACAGAGCGTATACCTGACTCAGCCCGGAGTGGAGATCGACCTTGGCGCCATTGCCAAAGGCTATATCGCCGACCGGGTGCGGGATTTTCTGCGCAAAGAAGGGGTCGTGCAGGGGCTGATTAACCTCGGGGGAAACGTGCAGACGCTGGGAACACCGGAAGGCGGTTGGTCTATTGGCCTGAAAAAACCATTTTCAACTTCCGGAGCGATGATTGGTACGCTGGATATCGCCAATAAGTCGGTGGTGACTTCTGGCGTGTATGAGCGATTTTTTGAGCACAATGGTCAGATTTATCACCATATCCTTGATCCTCGCACCGGCTACCCGCTGAATAATGAACTGGACAGTGTGACGATCATCAGCGAAGACTCGATTGACGGTGATATCTGGACCACGCTGATGTACGGCATGGGGGTGGAAAAGGGCTGCGCTGCGCTGCGAGCTCGCCCGGATATTGAGGCCATTTTCGTCACCAAAGCGAAAGAGGTGGTGTTGTCATCGAGCCACCACTATCGCTTTACCCTGCTGGATAATAACTATCGCCTTACTGGCAGTACTGTTTAAGCAGGCCGTACTGTTCAGGCAGCAGGCGGTAGCGATAGACCGGTCGGCCGGTAGCACCATAGTGAATACTGGTGAACAGAATATTCACCTGCGCCAGCCAGATCAGATATTTGCGGCATGATACGCGGGAGATATTCACCGCCTGCGCCAGATCGTCGGTGGAGAATTCTGTATCCGGATGGGCGTCTATCCACTGGCATAGCGTGCGTAGCGTTTGCGGTGTTAACCCCTTTGGCAGGCGCTTGGTATCGGCCAGTTCCGGGGTCCCACCGTGTATCAACCGGTCAACATCAGCCTGCTCGTAGTAAGAGTGACTGCCCATCAGTTGTTTCTTCTCACGCCAGCTCAGCAGCGCCTCTTCAAACCGGGGGAACTGGAACGGCTTTATCAGGTAGTCAACGACACCATAGCGCATTGAGGTCTGCACGGTAGCTGCATCGGAAGCCGACGAGATCATGATAACGTCGATAGCCCGTCCGGAATTGCGCACGACCGGAAGCAGATCCAGCCCGCTGTCCTGCTGCATATAGACATCTAACAAAATCAGATCGATAGGTTGGGCGCGATCCAGAACGTTGTCTTTAGCCTGTTGCAGCGTCGAGGCAATTCCGATGCAGGCGAAACCGTCAACTCGCTCGATATAGCAACGGTTAAGGTCGGCCACCATGGCATCATCATCGACAATCAAAACATTAATCACGCGTTGTTCCTCTCGAATCCCAGGGAATATGAACAAAAAATTGTGTAAAAACGCCCGGCTCTGACTCGACGGAAAGGGTGCCGCCAAGGTTCTCCGTTTGTTGGCGGGCCAGGAATAAACCCACGCCTCGGTTTTCGCCTTTGGTTGAAAAGCCTTTATTAAAGATAGCGTCTATTTGCTGCGCTTCGATACCGGGGCCGTCATCGCTGACTTCGCCGCTTAACCAGCCATTTTGATAATGCAGCAACAGACTAATTTCACCTTCTCCCTGGGCCGTCATGGCATCCAGCGCATTCTCAATCAAATTACCGAGCACAGTGACCAGCACCGCAACCTGCGCTTCATTCGGATTGTCGGGGATAAGACTCTCCTCAGCCAGCGTCAGGTTAACGCCGAGAGAGCCCGCGCGGTTGATTTTTCCCAGCAGAAACCCGGCGATAATCGGCGATTTAATCTTATGCTGGAGTGCGCCAATGTCCGCCTGATAGTTCTGGGCGGTTTGCAGAATGTACTCTTCGAGTTTGTCATAGCGCTTCATATGCAGTAACCCGAGGATTACGTGCAGCTTATTCATAAACTCGTGAGAATGGCTGCGCAGGGCATCGACATAGTTTACCAGGCCGTCCATTCGTTGCATCAACTGGCTGATTTCTGTTTTATCGCGGAAGGTGCTGATAGCGCCAATTATCCGTTTGTTATTCAATACTGGAACGGTATTGCACAGCAACAGGCGACCGTTGCAGCCAATCTCGCGATCCTCAATGGCGCTGCCGCTGGTCAGCACGTCTTTGAGGTTTGCCAGCAGCGGGGCGCGTTGAGCGGCACCCAGTGCGGCGTCGTCGGCCGAAAAGAGAAACTCTCGTGCTGCCTGGTTAATCAACGTCACCCGGCCCTTATCATCAACGGCAATTACCCCTTCACGCAGCGATTGCAACATGGCCTGGCGCTGTTCAAACAGGCTGGAGATTTCATGCGGCTCCAGGCCAAAGAGAATGTTTTTCAGCACTCGCACCAGCCCCCAGATGCCCAGCGTCCCGACGATTGCGCTAAACAACACGAACCAGATGGCGTTCCAGCGAGCGCGACTTAGCTGCTCATCGACCTTTTGCAGAGAAATCCCCACGATAACCACACCGATTTGCTGGCTGCGGTCGTTATAGATAGGGGTGAAGACGCGGAGCGCTTCGGCCAATACGCCGTGGTTAATCGATAGGTTTTCCTGACCTTTTAACGCCGGCTGCAGATCGACACCGATAAAGTGCTGGCCGATAAGTCGGGTATTCGGGTGAGAGTATCGTACTCCGTCCATATTGGTCACGACGGCGTAAAGCAGGCCGTTGCGCTGCTGCACGGCGGTGGCGATAGGCTCAATAATATTCTGGTCTGGCGGGAAACTTAGCCCTCTTTTGATTTCAGGAGAGTCGGCCAGGGTACGCGCGATAGCAAAGGCTGTATCTTCCACGCCCGCTCGGGTGGCTTTGGTTATTTGAATAAAGTAGAAGGCGTAGACCACCAGTAATACGGAGAAAATGACGCTACAAACCATCAGCGTGACCAGCGTACTCAGCTTCATTGGGCGCTTCGGATGGGGCTGAGGTTGTTGCTTGTTGCGCATTAAAACCTTCACTTATCAATAGCAAAAACACATTATCGCCGATGTCACTCAATACATAAAGCGGTCACTCCCTTACAAAAACTAACGCCTCTTTGTGACCTCACTCGCAGAGATATCCATACAAAACACTTTAGTATTACCGAAGAACCCATAATAAGGAGTCCGTTTATGAGCACTAAGCTTGCAGGTTCAGTCATGGAACGACGTAGCTCGACGACGGCTGAGATTGACCGATTATCCACCCGCGATATGTTAAGCGTTATCAATCAAGAAGATAAATGCATATCTGAAGCAGTTTCCTCCTGTCTTGATGATATCACTCGCCTGGTTGACTGTGCGGTGGCGACCTTAAGCAGCGGCGGTCGCGTCGTGCTTGCCGGTGCGGGTGCTTCCGGGCGGAACGCTATCATTACCGCGAATGAGTATGCGCCGGATGAAAAACATCCGCTGATGGGGCTGATTGCCGGCGGGGCGTTGGCAATGCTGCACAGCATGAGTGAGGCCGCTCAGGACTATAATCGCGGCGTGCTCGATCTTCAGGCAATAGGGTTCAGCCAAAAAGATATGCTGGTGGCGCTGACGGTTGGAGGGAAAACTCCGTGGCTGTGGGGCGCACTACGTCACGCCTGGTCATTGGGCGCACCGCGTGCGGTGATTACTCGGTATGCGGTGAGCGAAGCGACGGAACTCGCCGATATCGTTATTGCGCCACAAACCGGACCCGAAGCCGTTGCCGGTTATGGTAATCCGAAGGCGATTGCCGCGCAGAAAATGGTGCTGTCGATGCTGACGACCGCGCTGGCTATCCGCAGTGGGCGTGTATATAGCAATATGCGCGTGGATATCCGTGGGACCAATATGCATATGATAGAACGGCAAATTGCTATCGTGATGGCCGCAGGGAACTGCACGCGAGCGGCGGCAAAAGCGGCGCTGGAAAGCTGCGATCATAATTGTAAAACGGCGGTTCTGATGGTTTTGACCGGTTTGGATGCATGGAAAGCACATGAACTGCTGGCGCAAAACAACGGATTTGTGCGTATGGCGCTGCAAGAAGCGCCGTAACAGTGAAAATAAAAAAAGCCCGCATAATGCGGCAATGTCGATCAGTTAAGGATCGGTTGACCGATCCTTAATCTGCGGCACTATAACGGCTTCCATAACAGGGAGCCGTTTTCTTATGCCACTTCT